>JANLSA010000042.1:0-11077 GCA_031362085.1 Bacteroidota bacterium
TCCAATGAATTACTGAATGATATTAAAGATTATCAATCGCAAAAAAGAAAAAAGTTTGCCGATCCTGCTGTTGTTTTTTTAATAAATGAAAAAGGTGTTAAACTTTCACCCAAATCAGCCTACCTGTTGGTAAATAAAATACTTGGCGCAGCCACAACACTAAATAAAAAAAGCCCTCATATTCTACGTCATAGTTTTGCTACACATCTTATGAATAATGGTGCAGATCTCAATGCAGTAAAGGAATTGCTGGGGCATAGCAGTCTTGCAGCCACCCAGGTTTATACCCACAATACAATTGGCAAATTAAAAGAGGTATTTAAAAAAGCACACCCAAAAGCTTAATTTTTATCATAAACATAATAAAATTGTTCAAGTAAATTTTTGAATTTCTCAATTCAGTTTGTAACTTGAATGGGTAAAAAGTGTTGATACGAAATATAAAATTCAACACTTCAAAAAAGTTCTTTAATTATTGTTCATTTAAAAAAATAAGACCTATGAACGTAAACATTCAGACAGTAAGATTTGATGCAGACAACAAATTGCTTGGTTACATCAAACGCAAAATGGAAAAACTCAGTACTTTTCATGACAGCATCATCCGTGTTCATGTTTTTCTAAAGCTAGATAATGTAGCACACAACATTAAAGACAAGATTGCGGAGATCAAAGTACACGTACCCCGTTACGATTTTTTTGTAAAAGCTGAAAGCAAATCATTTGAAGAATCATTCGACGACGCTTTTGATTCATTAGTAATTCAACTAAAACGAAAAAAAGAAAGACAGGCAGCATAAAAAAATTGAAATCTCACTTTTGGTGAGATTTTTTTTTTGAACTTAGCTATATTGTTACGATTCCCGTCCCTTCCAATTACTGAATAGTTCTTTTTCTACTTACTGTAAAAGATGAAAAGCTTCAGTCTTCAGTATTTCAAATTCTATTCAGCAAGGAAAACCCACAATCAATTGAAAACAAGTAAAAAAAATCTCCATATCGGTTTTTGCAATTATCAAATTCCCTTACCTTTGCCCTCCCTAAATAATTGGGGGTAGTTCTTTATTGCCTTTTTCGCATTAGAATTTAATACCAACGGCGGAAATAATAATCCGCCACCTTAGCTCAGTTGGTAGAGCAACTGATTTGTAATCAGTAGGTCGCCAGTTCGACTCTGGCAGGTGGCTCAAGGCTTTGTAAATTCGAAATTTTATAATTGAGAGTTTACATTAATGGGCAAGTAGCCAAGTGGCCAACGGCAGCAGACTGTAAATCTGCTCTCTTACGAGTTCGGTGGTTCGAATCCATCCTTGCCCACTTCATTTGCTGAAGCATTAGCCAAGGCAGGAGTTCTTTAAAAGTATTAGCGGGAGTAGCTCATTTGGTAGAGCGATAGCCTTCCAAGCTATAGGTGGCGAGTTCGAGCCTCGTCTCCCGCTCCAAATGAAAAGTCATTAGTCTGTAAATCGCTAAATCATTTTTGATGATTTATTTTTCAATGACTGATTAACCATTGACTCAATGACTTTTTAAAAAGCCGTTGTAGCTCAGTGGCAGAGCACTTCCTTGGTAAGGAAGAGGTCAAGGGTTCAATTCCCTTTAACGGCTCAATAGATTTTTGAAACACCGTTAATGAATTTGTAGCTTGGTGGCAGAGCATCCCGATTGGTATCGGGAAGGTCAAGGGTTCAATTCCCTTTAACGGTTCTTTCTAATTAAATTTGCGATATAAATTGCAAATTAGATCTGAAAAAAATTCTGCACAATGCAGGAATGGTTCTTATATTTTTATTTTGTAAAAACAACTTTTAAAACCGATAACAATGTCAAAAGAGACCTTTAAGAGGGACAAACCCCACGTTAACGTTGGTACCATTGGGCATATTGACCATGGCAAAACAACACTTACTGCTGCTATTACTACCATTCTGGCAAAGAAAGGTATGGGCAACACTGCAAAAAAATATGATGAAATTGATGCTGCCCCTGAAGAAAAAGAACGTGGTATCACAATCAATACGGCTCACGTTGAGTATCAGACGTTAAATCGTCACTATGCTCACGTAGACTGTCCTGGACACGCTGACTATGTTAAAAACATGATTACGGGTGCAGCACAAATGGATGGAGCAATCCTGGTTGTGGCTGCTACAGATGGTCCTATGCCACAAACTAAGGAGCATATTCTTTTGGCTCGTCAAGTTGGAGTTCCTACAATTGTAGTATTTATGAATAAAGTTGACTTGGTTGACGATCCTGAATTATTAGAATTAGTTGAAATGGAAATTCGTGACCTACTTACCTTCTATGGTTTTGATGGTGCTAATACTCCAATCATACAAGGTTCTGCTACAGGTGCATTAGCTGGCGAAGAAAAATGGCTTAAGGCTATTGATGATTTGATGGATGCCGTTGACAGTTATATTCCATTACCTCCTCGCCCGGTAGATCAACCATTTCTTATGTCAGTTGAAGATGTATTCTCGATCACTGGTCGCGGTACAGTTGCAACGGGTCGTATTGAAAGAGGTCGTGTAAAAACGGGTGAACCAGTTGAAATCGTTGGTTTGATTGAAAAACCTTTAAACTCAACTGTAACCGGTGTTGAAATGTTTCGTAAAATACTTGATGAAGGTGAAGCCGGTGATAACGCAGGTTTATTGCTTCGTGGTATTGAGAAAACTCAAATCCGCCGTGGTATGGTTATTTGTAAACCAGGTTCTATCACTCCACATACAGAATTCAAAGCTGAAGTTTATGTTCTGAGCAAAGAAGAAGGTGGTCGTCATACTCCATTCTTTCAAAAATATCGTCCTCAGTCTTATTTCCGTACTACGGACGTAACTGGCGAAGTAGAGTTGAATGCAGGAACTGAAATGGTTATGCCTGGTGATAACACATCATTAAGTGTAAAATTGATTCAGCCTATTGCAATGGAAAAAGGGTTGAAGTTTGCAATTCGTGAAGGTGGCCGTACAGTGGGAGCTGGTCAGGTTACGGAGATTTTAAAATAAGCTAGCAGATAGCCTTTACCTTTTAGCCGTTAGCCTGAAAGCTTTAGTTAATTTGGCTATCTTTGAAACACATAATGCTAAGAGCTATTGGCTAACCGCTAATAGCTTTTAGCTTTCATACGGGCATGGTGCAACGGTAGCATACGGGTCTCCAAAACCTTTGATCTGGGTTCAAATCCTAGTGCCCGTGCAAATTAATTTTGAAAAGAAAATAAAATGAACAAGATTACTACTTACTTCAAAGAAAGCTACAAAGAGCTGATGGAAAAAGTAACCTGGCCCACATGGCAGCAACTTCAGCAATCTACCATGATAGTACTTGGTGCTACTTTGGTGATCACGGCTATAATAGCATTGATGGATTTTGCCTCCAACGGCGCATTAAAGTTTATCTATAATCAATTGTTTTAAATCAGATGGAAGCAAATACAACAACCGAAATCGCTTTGCAGGATACCAAATGGTATGTATTGCGTGTAGTGAGTGGAAAAGAACGTAAAGTTAAAGAATATTTGGATAAAGAAATTACCAGAGGTGGTTGGGATAAAGTGGTAAAACAGGTTTTTCTTCCGGTGGAGAAAGTGTATAAAGTTGCCAACGGGAAAAAAGTTGTTCGTGAAAGAAACTACTATCCGGGCTATGTTATGATTGAAATTCTTGAAGGAAAACTAAGTGATGATTTGCGTGATGTAATTAAAAATACGAATAGTGTAATTCATTTTTTAGGAAAAGAAAACCCGATTGCATTAAGAAAAGCCGAAGTAAATAAAATGCTGGGTAAAATGGATGAAATGGCTGAAGTAGGTGGTGTAAGTATGAGTGAGCCTTTCATTGTTGGTGAAACAATTAAAATAATTGAAGGACCATTCAACGACTTTAATGGTGTAATTGAAGATGTAAACGATGAAAAAAAGAAATTGAAAGTAACCGTAAAAATATTTGGCCGCTCTACACCAGTTGAGTTGAATTATATGCAGGTAGAGAAAATTAGCTAAGCATTTTAATTAATAAAAATAGTGTAGACATCCTCCAACCGGCGGATGTCTTTTTTTGTATATAAGAAATGATAGTTACTCGTAACTTATCATGAAATGGACAGGAAAAAAGGAGGGGTTTTAAAATAATATTAATCTGTATATGAAGCTTATTACAAAATCAATTTTTCTAAGTCTGTTTGTTTTTTCCTGCAAAAAAAATACTCCTACTTTATTTTCTGAGACAACGTATACAATTGAGATAACAGGAAAATGGACTGAGCCTGACTTTACAGTCCCTGTTGGAGTTCATTTTACTTCTGTAGCAGGAATGGTTCATAATAATAGTACTTATTTATGGCGGATTGGCAAGAGGGCATCTTTAGGAGTTGAAAATGTAGCTGAGACAGGTAGTACAACTAATCTTCGTTCTGAAATAGATTCTATTGTCGCAAAAGGGTTAGCTATTTCATTGGTAGTTATCAATGCACCCGGTCCCAAAGGTAAAAGTAAATCTGCAATTTATTGTAACAGTATTTTTTCAAGGATCAGTTTACAGAGTATGATTGCACCCTCACCAGATTGGTTCATCGGATTAGATGCATTTAATCTTTATCCTAACAATCAATGGATTTCTGATACAACAATAAATTTATATGTAAATGACGCAGGAACAGAGGATGGAGATGTTTTTGGGTACAATAACCCAGCTACCATTCCCCAGGAAAACATTCAACTATTAAGTTCTGAAAAAGCTATTGTGCTTTCAAATGGAAATAGCCCACTAAAACCAATAGCAACTGTCAGGTTTATTAGAAATTAATCACAGTTTATCATTTTTTGCCCATCTTGAATAATTGATAAAATTATTTCGTCAATCTTTTCCATTTTACATCCCGTAACCCTATCTTTGCCGCCCTATAAGTTCTTTAGAAAATCCTATTACAATGGGAAGAGGAATTTGGGAGGCCAAGTAGTTCAAAAGATGAAAGGTCGTTATTACCAATAAATCAAATAGAAAATGGCAAAAGAAATCACTGGCTATGTAAAGCTACAGTGCAAGGGTGGTCAAGCTAACCCAGCACCTCCAATCGGTCCGGCTTTAGGTTCCAAGGGTATTAATATCATGGAATTCTGCAAGCAGTTCAATGCAAGAACACAGGACAAAATGGGAAAAGTTCTCCCGGTTTTAATCACAGTTTTTACCGACAAAAGTTTTGAGTTTGTAATCAAAACTCCACCTGCAGCTATTCAATTAATGGAAGCAGCAAAAATTCAAAAAGGTTCTAAAGAAAGCAACCGTGCAAAAGTTGGTAAAGTTTCTTGGGATCAGGTAAAACTTATCGCAGAAGATAAAATGCCTGATTTGAATTGCTTTACAGTAGAAAGCGCCATGAAAATGGTGGCTGGTACAGCACGCAGTCTTGGTCTTAATGTGGATGGTAAAGCTCCCTGGGAAAATTAATTAAAGAACTTTTTAAAAAAGAACTACAATGGCATTCATCAGTAAAAAAAGAAAAGTTGTAAACGCAAAAGTTGACGGCAACAAGTCTTATACATTGAAAGAAGCATCAACAATTGTAAAAGAAATTACAACTTGCAAATTCGATGCATCTGTTGATCTTCATATCCGTTTGGGTGTAGATCCTAAAAAAGCTGACCAGGCAATCCGTGGTACAGTTTCATTACCTCATGGTACTGGTAAAACAAAAAAAGTATTAGTCCTTTGCCCACCTGATAAAGAAGCCGAAGCAAAAGCAGCTGGTGCAGATTATGTTGGCTTGGATGAGTATGTAACAAAAATTGAAGGCGGATGGGTTGATGTTGACGTTATCATCGCTACTCCATCCGTAATGCCAAAAATCGGAAGGCTCGGTAAAGTATTAGGTCCACGTAACCTGATGCCGAACCCTAAAACCGGTACGGTTACAAATGATGTAGCCAATGCAATCAATGATGTAAAAGGTGGTAAAATTGCTTTTAAAGTTGATAAAATCGGAATCATACATGCTTCTATTGGTCGTATTAGTTTTACGCCGGAAAAAATTGAAGCAAACAGTCATGAGTTGTTAAATGCAATCATCAAAGCAAAGCCATCATCATCTAAAGGAACATACCTGAAAGGAATCAGCATGGCAAGCAGTATGAGCCCGGGTATAATGATAGATACGAAAGGGTTTGTTCATTAAAAGCCCCCTAAATCTACGCCACTGGCGCAGACTTTGAAAAAACAATTAATTCGAACAGTCAAAACATAAATAAAATGACTAAAGATCAAAAAAACGAAGTTATAGAAGTTTTAAAAGGAAAATTTTCCCAGTACAATAATTTCTATATAGCCGATACTGAATCTCTCACAGTTGCACAAGTTGTAAAACTGCGCCGGGTTTGTTTTAACAAACAAGTGGAAATGAAAGTGGCAAAGAATACGCTTATCAAAAAAGCATTGGAGTCTTTGGACAATGAAAAGTATGCTGGTATGTATGATTCTTTACATAAAGTAACTGCTTTGATGTTTTCTGAAAACCCCAAAGCACCGGCTCTTATCATCAGTGCTTTTCGTAAAGAAAGCAATTCTGAAAGACCCGTATTGAAAGCCGCATTTATTAATGGTGATGTGTATATGGGCAATGATCAATTAGTTGCTTTAACTAAGATTAAGACTAAACATGAATTGATTGGCGAAGTAATTGGCTTATTGCAATCACCAGCTAAAAGAGTATTGGCTGCTTTATTGCAAAATGCAGAGAAGAAGGCAGAAGCTGCGCCGACAGAATAATTAGTGTATTAACAGATGTGCAGATTAGCACATTCGTAATTATAAACAAACAATTTTTTTAATCATCCGTTGGACCCTGATAATTATTGGGGAAAGAAGACGGGAAAAATTTAAATCAAATGGCAGACGTAAAAGCATTAGCTGAAAATTTAGTAAGCTTATCAGTAAAAGAAGTACAGGAATTAGCTGATTTTTTAAAATCAGAATACGGCATTGAACCAGCTGCTGCTGCAGTTGCAGTTTCAAGCGGTGATGGTGGTGGCGCTGCTGTAGCCGAGGTACAAACAGCTTTCACTGTTGTATTAAAAGGAGCAGGTGCATCAAAACTGAATGTTGTTAAAATCGTAAAAGATTTAACCGGTTTAGGTTTGAAAGAAGCAAAAGAATTAGTCGACGGAGCTCCAAAGCCAGTTAAAGAAGGTGTTTCAAAAGCAGAAGCTGATGATATCGCCAACAGACTGAAAGAAGCAGGTGCTGATGTTGAGATATCTTAAGGCTTTCGAAATCCCGATTATCCGGGATTGAGATATCTTAATTTTCTTTTATATCCAAAAAAATTAAAACCCCATCTTCTGGTTGGGGTTTTTTTATTTATGAAGTAATATAAATTATCATTACAGAGTAATGGAATTATGATTTTTCTTTTATGCATACATGATAGTTTATATTACATCTCTGCACTACATCCCAACCAAGCCATAAATCCAATCCCAATTTCAATTGCATCTTCGTCTATATTAAAAGTAGCCGTGTGTACACCGGATGTGATCCCTTTTTCCTTATTCATTACACCCACTCTGTAAAAGCAGGCAGGTATCTGTTGAGCATAATATCCAAAATCCTCTGCACCCATTCTCAATTCAGTTTCTTCTACATTTTCTTTTCCAATAAATTCAGCAGCAAACTTTTTTGCCACTTCGTGTAGATGTTCATTATTATAAACAGTAGGATAACCTCTGTCAATAAGCAAATCAATTTCACCACCCATACTTTTTACCAATGCTGTTGCGTTAGCCGTTATTAACTCATGTGCTTTATTTCTCCATGTCTCATCCATTGCCCTGAATGTACCTTTCAATTTTATTTCATTGGGAATAACATTGGTGGTAGTTCCGCCCTGAACCGATGTTATCGATAATACCGATGGATTAAATGGGTTAGAATTTCTACTTACAATTTGTTGCAGGCTTATAATAAGATGTGAAGTAATCAAAATAGGATCAATACATAAATGCGGTGATGCTGCATGCCCACCTTTCCCTTTAACGGTAATATAAATTTCATCTGCACTTGCCATTACTTTGCCACTTCGGAAACTTAATTTGCCAGATTGTACACCGGGATGAACATGCATAGCAAATATGGCAGCCGGTTTAGGATTTTCTAAAACCCCATCCCGAATCATATAGCTTGCACCACCGGGGTTTTTTTCTTCACCGGGTTGAAAAATCAGTTTTACGGTTCCTTCCCATTCTCCTTTTAATTCATTTAAAATTTTTGCAGCACCCAGCAAACAGGTTGTATGTACATCATGTCCGCATGCATGCATAATACCGTCTTTTGTTGATTTATAAGAAATCTTATTTTCTTCCTGAATAGGGAGTGCATCCATATCTGCACGAATGGCAATAATTCTTTTTCCGGGATTTTTACCTTTTATTAACCCAACAACTCCGGTAGTTGCAATTACTTCAAATGGAATTCCGTAAGAGGCTAATTTGTTTTGTACAAATTTTGATGTTTCAAATTCCTGGTAACTCAATTCAGGGTTTGAATGTAAGTGATGGCGTATATCTCTGAATTCTGAATTGTATTCTTTGGCGAGTTGTTTAATCTTTTCTAACATGCAGCAAAAATAATACATCGCCGCCAGCCACACGAATTGAAATATGATAACTCAAATGAAACTTGTTAGTGATTTTAAAGAATAATTAAGCAACTGAATTTTTCAACTTTATTTCTTTATTATAAATTCAGTGTTTTATCATTATCTTTTTCGGGTTTTATTTCAATCACATCGTTCATAATGAAAACGCCATTCGGGAAATAAGCTTTCATTTTTTTCTGATACACTTCTGCTTCTTTACGTTCTTTAAAATTTCCAGCCTTTACTTTAAAGTAAGGTGATTGATAAAGTAAGTATGCTTTCAGTTCAGGAAAATTTGAATAGATTTTTGTTTTTGCAGCAATTGCATCGTCTCTTTTTATCGTATTGATTACAAGTAAGCGATATCCTTTACCAGCTTTACGTGCTTCTTTTGTAGTCTCTTCATTTATCTGTGCTTGTTTTTTTACGAGCAAATCAATGCGGGGATCTTTATTTACAACAATTGAATTTGAATCAAGTGTTTTCTTCCAGACAGTATCCTTGCTTGTATGGGGCAAACTCTGGGAAAAAGTATTGAAAGAAATCAAAACTGCCGCTGTTAAAAATATTTTTTTCATGTGTTTGTTGAATTCAAAAATAAAGCCAGTTTCTTTTAATGTGGATTTTATTGCTCTTTTCAGATGTAAGATTTTCAATACCCGGTACCAGCTCCTGAAATATTTTCAATGGGGTGCCAGGTTGTTTTTATTTCCTGAACATCCATGATAAAATAGGGAGATTGCCCTTCATCTGTATCCCAGTTTATTTTATTATAAAAGAAAATACGTTTTAAATTTGTGGCTGATTTTTCCCGGATCATTTTCTGTACCGAAGAATCATTTTCGCAATAAATAGTTGCATTTACATCCATATGATCAACAAACCAGGGGGCCAGCTCGGAAACTTTTCCAGTTAAAATATTTACAACACCACCCGGTAAGTCAGATGAATTTAAAACTTCGGCAAATGTAACGGAGCAAAGTGGCTTTGTTTCGGATGCAAGAACTACACAGGTGTTACCACCAGCAATTACCGGAGCAATTACCGAAACTAATCCAAGCAATGAACCTTGCCTGCCGGCAGGCAGGTCATTTTGCGGAGCAATGATTGAAACTACTCCGGTTGGCTCTGGTACTGAAAAATTAAAATGAGATGAAGCGACCGGATTTACTGCACTAAATATTTGTTGAAACTTATCGCACCAGCCGGCATAATATATCAATCTATCAATGGCTAAGTTCACTTCTTTTTCTGCCTTTCTTTTTGAAGCATCTTGCAGTATCAGTTCGTCAATGAACTGTGCTTTTCTGCCTTCCAGCATTTCTGCTATGCGGTAAAGAATTTGCGAACGGATAAAAGCTGCACGGCCACTCCATCCACTTACTGCACCTCTTGCAGCTACTACTGCATCCCGAAAATCTTTTCTTGAGCTGAGGCAAATATTAGCTAATTTTTTTCCACCAGCATTTGTTGGAACATAATAGCGACCCGATTCTGTTCTAGGAAATTGACCACCGATATATATCTTGTATGTCTTCAGTACTGCAAGGCGTTTAGAAGAAACAGGTTTTTCCAAACCATTCTCGCTAATGCTTAATGAAGATTTTTTTAATAATGTCTTTCCCATCGTTTTTATTTTTTCCCACTAAATCACAAAGTTCACAAAGAATAAAAATCAATTTTTTTTCTTCGCGGCTTTATGGGATTAATTTATAAGATTCAAATAAGGCATCAACCCATGCAATCCACCCTCTCTTCCAAATCCACTTTCTTTATAACCACCAAATGGAGAAGTTGGATCAAACTTATTAAATGTGTTTGCCCAGATTACACCGGCTCTCATCCGCTTTGTCATATTAAAAATTTTGGAGCCTTTATCTGTCCATACGCCGGCACTTAATCCATAGGGACTGTTATTTGCTTTTTCAATTACTTCATCATCTGTTCTGAAAGTGAGAATAGCCAGCACCGGTCCGAAAATTTCTTCCTGTGCTATGCGATTGCTTTGAGCCACATTGGTAAACATGGTAGGTCTGCACCAAAATCCTTTACCGGGTAATGCGCAACTACTTTCATACATCTCACTGCCTTCTTGCTTTCCAATTTTTATATACTTATGAATTGTTTCTAATTGCTGACGTGAATTGATAGCACCAATATCTGTATTCTTATCCATCGGGTCGCCAACAATCAATGATTCTATCCTGTCTTTTAATTTTCGTATTACTAGTTTGGCAACGGATTCCTGCACATACAATCTGCTACCAGCACAACATACATGTCCCTGGTTAAAATAGATACCATTGATTACACCTTCCACTGCCTGATCAATTGGCGCATCTTCAAAAATAATATTAGCTGCTTTGCCGCCGAGTTCAAGAGTTGCTTTTTTATTTGTTCCTGCAATAGCACGTTGAATTATTTTTCCAACATCTGTAGAACC
>JANLSA010000451.1:0-4205 GCA_031362085.1 Bacteroidota bacterium
TGTAAATGATGGTAAAATCATGAGCAAATTTTTCCAACTGATTTTTTTTTATATTCAGTGCTTTATAATTTGGATCTCTATTGCAGTCGGCATGGCGGGTATAAAATTTTTCCTGTATCCTGGTGTTTACTGACATACCAAAACATAACTGTTTATAAAAATTTTTGAAACCATAGTTTTCAAAAAGTGTAACATAATAAGCGGGGTTAAAATTCATACAGTACATCGGTGTTTTATCATTTCCTTTTACCACCAATCCCCACCACCGATCCCGTTCACCAAAATTGACGGGTCCATCCATAGCTTCCATTCCCTTTTGTATCAACCAGTGTTTTGCTACATCAAATAACATATCGGCCGCAGACTGATCATTTATGCAATCAAAAAAACCAATACAGCCTGTTGGTTGTTCATCACCTTTATTTTTATATTTTTTATTGATGAATGCAGCGATACGGCCAATCAATTTTCCATCCTTATCTTTTAATACCCAGCGGATAATTTCCCCGAAACGGAATGATTTGTTTTTTTTCTCATCAAATACTTCATTCACATCTTTATCCAATGGGCGGATCCAGGCAGGGTTGTTTTGGTTCAGTTCAATATTTGCCTGAATAAATTCTTTTGCAAGTTGTGGGGTAGTTACTTCTGTAAGCTGCATGTGGGCAAATTTAGGGAAAGAAATTCTGTCGATTTTGTTAGATTCAAGTTTAATAAAATTCAACTGCAACATCACCGTAATGCAAGGTTTTGCAGAACGTATGAAACCAAATTTTACAAAGGAACACCAATGTAATATCAAAGACAGTTCGGACCCTTAGATTTGTTTAGATCCATAATTTAGTAGAAATACGACCCATATTTGAAATTGAACAGGTTTGACAAACAATTTATTTTAGTAATTTAGTGACAGGTTTATTGCCGAATGTATTTTTTTTAAAAAATTTTGTTATGAGAAAAATCATCTTAATTAAAATGCTTGCTTTATTTATCCTTCTTTTAACATGCGTTAACGGGGATTGTCAAAGAATTACTTATTACTGCAGCTTTTGCAACAAAGGACCATATACCGTTTATACAACTGCCCGTCAACATACCTGTGCTGTTCATAATTATTTATGTAGTTACACTCTGGTCGTTCCCCAGGGACCCACTCCAGAGGAATTAAAAAAACGGCGTGAAGAAAAAGATCTTAAGGAAGCATCAGAAGATGCCAATGATAAGGGAATTGATTGTTATAATAAGAAAGACTGGAATTGCGCAATAAAATGGTTTAAAGAATCACTTGACTACGATCCGGATAATGAAGATGCACAATTCAATTTAAAAGTTGCGGAGCAGCAAAGCGAACTGCAGCAGGCATTGATAAAAAAACAAAAAGAAGAAGAAGACAAACGGCTGGCAGAATTAAAAAAGCGGGAGGAAGAAAAGAAAACTACCGGTACTAAAAATGCAGCTGAAGAAGCTATCAGTAATCAAAAAAATACAGAAGAAGGATTGTTGAATGGTAATAAAGAAACAATCAGAGAGAAGAGTGCAAAAGTGTTTGATACAGAAGGTGATTACCGAGGTTCTATTCCAGGTGTAAAACTGACTGGCACTATTACCCCTGCACAGGAAAAAGCTGCAAGAGAGTATTTGGCAAAAAATGATAAGGAATACCAGGCCCGGCAGGTAAAAATAAAAGAGGTTAAGC
This sequence comes from Bacteroidota bacterium, assembly GCA_031362085.1. Classification (GTDB taxonomy): domain Bacteria; phylum Bacteroidota; class Bacteroidia; order Chitinophagales; family Chitinophagaceae; genus VBAR01. Next base: position 1,697 of record JANLSA010000451.1, read on the forward strand.
AGGAAGTTGAAAAACTCAAACAAAAAGATGATGCGCTTTCTAAAACGATAGATGACTACAAAAAAAATTATACAGGGAAAACGGCCCCTAAAGAAGAATTTACAAAATATACCAAAGCTATAGAGGAACAACAAACAGTAAAAGGTCAGCTCTGGAATACTAAATCAACTGAAAAAGCCCTTGTACAGAAAGATGAAGAGGCCGTAAAGAAATATGTGACGTTTGGAGAAAAGAAAATTCCCGGTCAATAAAATCTAAATAGTATTTTATGAGATCTTATTTTAGAAATAGCATGCTACTGTTTTTCATCTTTTTTACCGGCTTTTTTTCTATTGCTCAGTCCGGGGGTGATTTTGAAATTCCTGATGTGCCCGGGATTCTTTCTACCCAGGAAAAGGAGGCATTCAATAAACAAAAAGGCCTACTCACTGCACGATTAACTGCTTTGCAGGAATTAACAAAACAATTTAATGCTACCTGTACTGGGAAAAAAATCGCAGAGGATAATGTGGAACTGATCAATCAATGCAAAAGCATGATGGCACAAATTGATAATGATGAAGCGGCTTTGAAAAATGAAATAAGAGAATATAAAAAAACAATTTCAACTGCTGAAGCTGATGAAAAGTATGTGCAGCATGTAAAAAAAAGTATGACTGATCTGGCAAAAAAACTTGGTTGGTCTGATGAGGAGATAGCCCGTCTGGATTCTGCTTTGAATAAATTAGGTATGGATGGAGACTCAATTGTAAATAGTCTTCAAATTGTTTCCAATTGGTCAACTATTCATCAGCGTGGTGAAAATGCCGAGCTCAAAATAAAAGCAAATGGAGGAGCTGGCCCCGGGCTGCCTGGAGCAGGCAAGCAATCAACAGGTGACTGTGCTGTTTTTGCATTGGCAAATGCAGCCGGTTTGCCATATAGTGTAGTAGCGGCTAGAGCCATTAAATTAATAACTGAAGGAGAGTGGCGAAATGAAGAATACAGGAAAGATCCCCAAAAAGTGTTTAAGGATGGAGGGCTGATAGGTGGAGAGGTACTGATGCTTGCAGAAGCATTTGGCCAGGTTGAGATAATAAAAAGCAAAGATTTTGAGCAAGCATTGAAGAGTGGAAGATCCGTTATGATAAACGTTGCACCTTACAACGGAAATTTAAATGGCGGGCATGAAGTTGTGCTGACAAAAACATTTAATCATAACGGGGAAACCTGGTTTGAGATGATTGACTCTAACCGGGAGGGGCCCTGGCAAAGACAATATTTAAATAATAAAGAACTCCAATCGATATTGCTGGAGAACGGCGTTGTTTTTCGTCCCGAAAAAGGGACAGTGCCTAAGTCGCTTAAGTAGAATTAGAATTTTTAGTTTGATAAAATGAAAAAGAACATAAAATATCAACAGAGGTCTGCTGCACTTCAATCAATTTTTATTGTAGCATTATTATTATCAGGTTTGCTGATCTATTGGTTGTTTAGTCCGGGTATCTATTTTTTTAAAATGTTGGGCATTACAAATAATAATTACCATATAGCCGCTGATATCCCATTCTATACTTTTGTAAGAAATTATTTACCCGATATACTGTGGGTAGTAGCATTAAATCAGACTGCTATGCTATTAAGGGATAGAATAGGAAAGATTAATTTTTACCTTTTAATTGTAGTCCCTTTTCTTACAGAAATTTTGCAAAGTTTTCAATTCTTCCCTGGCTATTTTGATTGGTATGACATGGCAATATATTTTCTTTTTGGTATTATCTTTTTTAAAATAAAATTTAATAATATGAGAACAAAAATTTATTCAGCTGCTGGTTTTTTTATTATTGTTATATATATAGCCATGACAATTGCATGTGCTCCTTCAGGAAAAACAACTAAAACAGTAGCTGAAAAGCCAGGGTGGTATGGCATTTCATCTGGATGGAATAACTGGATTAGTGATATTGACGGACAAGTTGGATATAAATTGTATGTGAGCAGTCCCAGAGGTCGTTGCGCACCATCAGGGTCCTGGACTGGAACTACAAGTATTGTTTCAGGGAGTTTGCCTCCGGGTTTGTATTTTGAGTCACATAATATCACTGGTATTCCAACAGAAAGAGGGCATTGGATTGTGAAACTGAAACTATCAAGTATTCAATGCGGTGGTAGTTACTACAAAGATTTTGAACAGGAGATCCGTTTTCACATTACGGGTACAGGTAAAGTAAATAATTAAAGTCCGGATATATGAATTTAGATTAGTTAGTTACTTTTAAGCAGTGGATAGAATATATTAAATTATGAAAATATTTTTTTCAAAATAAATTCTCTTTCAAAAGAAGTATTTTTCATTTATAAGTTATAAAAGCATCTTTAATCAAAGTAAGTGAAATAAAAGAAACGTTCCTTGATAAAAATGGAAGTAGTTAAACGGAGCAGGTAAGTATATTGTTTATTTAAAAAAGTAGTGTATTATACGGCCAATCAATTTTCCATCCTTATCTTTTAATACCCAGCGGATAATTTC
>JANLSA010000494.1:0-22578 GCA_031362085.1 Bacteroidota bacterium
ACAGCAAGTTGACAGCAAAGTTGATATCGAAGTTGAAATCGATGTTGAAACCGAAGTCGATATTGAAATTGAGTTTTATGTTGAAACCGAACTTGAAACCGAAGTTGAAACTGAAGAATAAAATAATAAGATTACTGAGAGCAAAGTAAACTCTCGGATCTTCACGACTTTTTATTACAACCCCTATATTATAGAATAAAGTTGCTAATAACAATATCAAGGCAATTATACCTAACTCAATATAATAATGTAAGAACTCATTAAAAGCAAATGAAGGAGAGTCTGCAACTAAATGAAACTTACTCCAGCCTTCATTACTTTGGAAATATAGCGATTGCCATTCTGCATATTTTTCTTTAAATGATTCATGACCAAACCCATTAAATGGGACAGAAGATATATTATTGAAAATGTTTTTCCATATAAATAAGCGACCAATAATTGAATCAAATTTTATAGCGATCAATACAACTCCAATTACTAAAATGCTTCCATAAAAGTATTTAGATTGAAATAATTTAAACTCATTATATCTGAAATAGATAAAAATTCCCAGTATTGAAAAAAATAATCCTCTATTTCCCAAAACGATTGCAATAACCAAAAAGATTAATAATATTAATACCGCTTCAAAAAGTGATTTCCTTTTATTCAAATAAATAAAAAGAAATGGAAAAAGGCTTGCAAATAAGCAAGCCTTTAAAGCAATAAGATCAAAAGTATAAATTATCATGCAATTTATTCTTCAATATACCATCCCAATATTAACCTACAAAACCTTATAGTCGCAGAACTCACCACCATGTATTAATCAAATCCGAAAGTTGTTGATTATCATTTGCAATCTTTCTTAAAAACTCAAGTGTTTTAATATCTGCTTTAGTCAAACTTTCGCTATTATTCAAATATAAGGTTTCATTTTTCTGTGATTTAATTTTAAAAGCAAATTTCTGTTTTTCAATGAAAGAAATAACATTACTCCTGTCTTTAATAAAAAGATGATAGTTAATTCTATTAAACCTTGAATCATATAAAAGTGTTTTGGGGTAGTATCCTATACTGTTAAATGAGACGGATTCTATTTCAAGACTATCTGGGAAACAAGTAGTGAATTGATTGTTTTTTATCCCATACCTAATGGTTTGATTTGACGTTGTTATAACCAGATAATTATTTGAATAATCTTCCGTTAAGAAATTGACAGAAATACTTATGCAAGTATTCTTATCTCCGCCTTTGGAATAAAAATTATATTGAATACTATCAGCACTATAATCATTTACTGATTTATTTGTGTCATCAATTATAAAATTCAGTTGGTCTTTCTTTCGAAAAAAAATTCCTTCAGCATACTCAGCTATTTCATTTTTGGAATATTCTGGATGCGGGTTCTGTTTTAAAGTAAATAACTGAAATGAACTGTCTTTGATATTAATATAGTAGGACTTGTCTCCTTTAAATAAAACATAAACTCCTTTAAAGTTCTGACAATTTGAATTAACCCCTATTAAAAAAATAATAGGCAAGCATAGAATTATTTTACTAAGCCTGGATGATGTTTTTATGGGCATGGCTTTCCTTTTTGAGTATATGATGGCGATACAGCATTATTACCTCTTTCGCCTTCGATTTTATTTGTCAATCTATCTCGTTCGCTTTGGGGTAATCCTTTAAACCCTTCTGAATCATTTGTACCAGACCAAGCAAGATCGTCACAATATAAAGCATCAACTGTTGTTAATGGATCAATACTGTGTGCAAATTCCAAAAGTACATCAGATAAAGCGTCCCTGATATTTCCCATCGTCATTATTTGATGTTGCCCTCCTTGGTTTTGATTCATTAGATATATAAAATCCAGATCTGGGTATCTCGAAATACTTGCAGAATCAAAGAAAAGATAATAATCAGTTGCAAGTTGTTGTTGTCTGATTAGATCAGTATTAAGTACAGCTTCTCTATACCAATTCATTAATTGAGCATGTATCATTTCATGTAGGATTGTTGCTGCTTTTGATAATGTAGTTTGATCGGAATAATAATTATTTAACGTTATATAAAACTTATTTGAAACATAATTCTTAGCTGTATTTGCCCCTTCATCTGGCCCTAAATTATCACTTTTAAAAACTATATCAATATTAGCTGAATTATTGAAAATTCGTCTGAAGAGTTCTGGTGTCATAGCTGTTAACGCTTTCAATTTTTTCGAGGACCGCTGAAGCACATGGATCGTTAGTGCTATCAACTAAATGTTCAAGCCATTCCAAATCTGCAAGATCCTGCATTATTTCATTTAATTGGTCTGGTTCAAAAAAATCTTCTGGCTGTGGATCATAACAACCTGTATATTCACAAATATTACCGGATGAACCTCCACCACTACCCCAAATATAGTTCATAGAATAGCCATTCGTATTTGTAATTGTTATAAAATAATATCCTGATGCAGGTGCAGGGATTATGGTAGTAATAGTAATATTCGGCCATGTAGTACTAATTCTATTTTGTGAAGTATTCAAGTTTGCACTCAATCTACTTTGCGAATACTTGATTGTTATATTTTTTTCAGAAACACCATTATTATATTTAGCACCTTGCACAAATCCCGTTTTTAAATCCCAAGTACTTATATACCCATCGAAATATTTTAAATTAATTTTTCCTTTATTTTTCTGATAATGTTCAAAAGTAGGATTCAATTCATAAAGGCACGAGTAAAATCCTTTACCATTCTTCCATGGATATAAATACAAAATTCTTCTCCCAGCATAAGAAACATTCTGATTTTTTTCCATAACAGGAATTGTAACAACTTTATACCCATTTGCAAAAGTAAAAATCTTTGCACTTGACCAGATAAATTTTGTATTTTTAAAATTATCGTTTATTTGCTCTTTTGCAAAAAAATCATCAAACCATACTCTTGATTTTTGAATTAGTGAATCTTGTTTCTCTGTTGAAAGATCAATCCGTCTGCATGTAATAAAAAGCAAAGTTGCTGCAATAGCAATCAATCCAGAATTGAAAACTCTTTTCATAAATAATATTTAAGGTTAAAAAATGTTTGCTACTAATCAGAAGACTAAACCTTAAATATAGGTGGGATAATAAAAGTAAGGGAAATATCAATACATCCTAAATTTGCTATAATCTATCTTTCTCTTTTCCGTGAGTTTGGCTAAATGAAATATTTGTGGAATGAAAAGGTGATAAAAGCTCTGGGAAGGAGAATAAGGGCTATCCGCAAAGCAAAAAAAATGAGTATGGAAACACTGGCTTATACTGCAGGTATTGAATACAGCCAACTAAGCCGTATTGAAATGGGGCAAATAAATACCAGTGTAAGCCATGTTGCAGTAATAGCAAAAATATTAGAAGTTCCTATTACAACATTATTTGAATTTGATTTATAAGCTATGCTAATAATTTTTTTATCTAAAAACGGACTCTCAACCACCTCTCAAAAAATATTGACAACCCCTTAAATAATAAAACGAATAGCAGACAGTTCCCTGCCGACTTGTTGCACTCCTTTAAGAATTCGGGTAGTTTGCGTTGGGGAAGGCTTTTTAATCCCACTTATATACTGCGCCAAAAGACTTTGGTTAATCCCAATTCTATCAGAAAGGGCTTTTGCATTAATGACTTTGTAAAACTCAAAAAACTGCGGTAGATCAAGATTAATTTTCAAGTCCTTGTCTGTTATCTTTTTTTTCTGTCTGACAAAGTAAAGATTAAGGGCTTCAAGAATATTTTCCTTAAGCTCATCCAGAGAATGACCTACGGTATAAACAGGATATTTTGCAGCATAGGCTGAATAACCTGTTTTCGTTTTTTCAATAATCATTTCAATTTTCATAACTCACATTTTTTATTTGATACCTGCATCTTTTTTTATTTTTCTTTCCAGCCCCTTGCCTACTTCATGGCTGCCGTGATAAGGACAAACTATCTGTCCTTTCTTTACCGGGTGCTCCATTATCATATGACTGCCTGTTTGCCTTATTACAAACCAACCGTCTTTTTTAAGCAGCCTTACCAGTTCGCTGGACTTCATTGTTCAAAGGTAATAAATTTATTACTCGCCAAAAGAGAATAAAAAAAGACTGACCCAATCAAGAGCCAGTCTTCTGTCAATAATTTTAAATAGCCCTAAGCTTTATACTGCGGTATCAAAGTGTTCGCCATCTCCACCATTTTCTTCAATCCATCTTCCGGTAAATTACCTTTTTTAAATTCAGCTAATAGTTCCGGCATCTTGTTGTCCATTTCCATTAAGAAATGCTCTTCAAATTCTTTTACCTTTTTTACCGGCACGTCTTTTATCAAACCATTTGTACCGAGGTATATAATTGCCACTTGTTTTTCAACTGACATCGGTGCATACTGGAGTTGTTTCAATATCTCCACATTTCTTGCACCTTTATCCAATACGTTTTTTGTTGCAGAATCCAGGTCACCACCAAATTTTGAGAAAGCTTCCATCTCACGGTATAATGCCTGATCTAATTTTAATGTACCCGCAACTTTCTTCATGGATTTAATCTGAGCATTACCACCTACCCGGCTTACAGAAATACCTACGTTAATAGCCGGACGGATACCAGATAAGAATAAGTTTGTTTCCAAAAATATCTGTCCGTCTGTAATAGAAATTACGTTGGTCGGAATATAGGCTGATACATCCCCTGCCTGTGTTTCGATAATTGGCAATGCTGTTAATGAACCACCGCCTTTTACCAAATGCTTTATACTCTCCGGTACATCATTCATATTTTTTGCAACCGCATCATCACTGATAACTTTTGCAGCTCTTTCAAGTAAACGGCTATGCAGATAAAATACATCACCCGGATATGCTTCACGGCCCGGAGGACGACGCAATAACAAGGATACTTCACGGTAAGCAACAGCCTGCTTTGAAAGATCATCATAAATGATCAATGCTGGTCTTCCGGTATCACGAAAAAATTCTCCGATAGCTGCACCTGCAAACGGAGCATAGAATTGTAAAGGCGCCGGATCACTTGCACTCGCAGCTACAATCGTTGTGTATTCCATTGCACCCGCATCTTGCAAAGTCTGCATCACACCTGCAATGGTTGATGCTTTTTGTCCGATAGCAACATATATACAATAAACAGGTTTGCCTGCTGCAAAAAATTCTTTTTGATTAATAATTGTATCAACACAAATAGCAGTCTTACCGGTTTGACGGTCACCGATTACTAATTCACGTTGCCCACGGCCAATCGGGATCATCGCATCAATCGCTTTGATACCTGTTTGCAATGGCTCTTTTACCGGCTCACGAAATATTACTCCCGGAGCTTTTCTTTCCAATGGCATTTCATAACGTTCGCCGGTGATGGGACCTTTACCATCTATCGGTTCACCTAATGTGTTTACTACCCGGCCTACCATTCCTTCACCTACTTTTATAGATGCTATCTGCCCGGTACGTGAAACTTTTGAACCTTCCTGGATTCCACCCGTATCACCCATCAATACCACACCTACATTATCTTCTTCAAGATTCAAGGCAATAGCACGAACGCCATTTTCAAACTCTACCAGTTCACCGTAACGAACATTACCCAAACCATACACACGGGCAATACCATCACCCACCTGCAATACAGTTCCGATTTCTTCCAAATCGCCGCTGGCATTAAAATTACTGAGCTGTTGTCTCAGTATCGCCGAAATTTCATCTGGATTAATTGCTGCCATCTTATTAATTGTTTATTGTAAATTTTATGAACTCAACATTATTATTGCTATCATCGTCCCTTGCGTCGCACTCTTGTACGTTCTGTAATTCTATTCAGCATATATCAATTATTCCGCTCAATATTCAATCAACACAATTTTCGAATCAACATTGAACCCCTACGGGGTTCATAATTCAATCATCATTTTCAATCCCCGGGTTTCACCCGGGGTTATTAATATTAGACCCCTTAGGGGTTTTAAGAAAAGAACTAATTATTTCAACTCTTTTTCCTGAATGAAACACACAAATAAAAAAAGTATCTCCGGCCTAAGTTCCCCCTTTGGGGGACAGGGGGCTCTATCTCACTTTATAAATAAAATCATTATTCTCAAACTGTCTAGCTATATGTTTCAAATCATATGCAATACTTGCATCTACTAATTTATCCCCTACCTGTAATACAAACCCACCGATAATATTTTCATTCACTACCGTTTCTAATTCTATATGCTGCATTTCGGTTGTAGTTCTCAAATGATTTATAAAAGCATTTTTCAATTCTTCACTTGCCGGTGATGCGGTAGTTAACTTAATGCTGTAAATGTTTTTATGAATCTTATACTGGTTAACAAATGCCGTTGCTATTTCTGGCAAATTACTTTCTCTTCCTTTTACAATCAGCAAACGGTTAAATCCCTTTGTCAACTCACTTATTCTTCCGTCTGTAATTGCTTCAACTATTTTTTGTTTTTTATCCGATTTGATGATCGGGCTTTTCAGCATGGTTACAAAGTCTTTATTGCTTTTACAAACAGACTGCAACCATAACATATCTGCAAATACATTTTCCAACAGCCCTTTTTCAATAGACAGTCCAATCAAAGATTTTGCGTATCGTGTTGCAAGACGGGGATTCTGCATTCTTTAGCTTTTAGCTGTTAGCCCTTAGCTTTTAGCTGAACCCGTTATTTTTTTGCTAACGGCTAACAGCTAATAGCTATAAGCTTAATTTAATTTTACATCATTCACCAGCCCTTTAATATGAACTTCCTGGGCCTCTTTATTTCCTAATTCTCTTTTCAAAACTTTTTCACTTACTTCTATTACTAATTTGCCCACTTGATTTTTAACGTCGGTAATGGCAGCCATTTTCTGAGCTTCAATTGCAGCGGCAGCTTCTTTCATAATTTTTGAAGCTTCGATTTTAGCAAGGTCTTTAGCACCATTTACAATTTTGTCTTTTGTTTCTCTTGCTTCTTTCAGCATGATTGCTCTTTCTTCCCGGGCCTTTGCAAGCAGTTCTTCATTTTCGCTTTTTAGTTGCGCCATTTCTGCTTTCACCCGTTCAGCAGTTGACAGTGAATCTGCAATAGATTGCTCACGGTCTTTTAAACCCTTGACAATAGCAGGCCATGCAAATTTTTTAAGAATGAAAAACACAATTAAAAAAGCAACCAGTGTCCACATCAACAGACCAAACTCAGGTTTTAAAAGAGGATGCATATATAAAATTTCAAATTTTAAAAATCCCAAATCCCAATTGGAACTTGGAATTTGTTTTTTGTTATTTTTTTATAAAACTGCATCCTCCGCCCTGTGCTTTGGATGCAGTAAGTTTTTCCGGCTGGGGTATATTATAATACCATGGCCAGGAAGCCTACGATGATTGCAAACAATGCAGCACCTTCTACCAGCGCCGCAGTAAGAATCATGTTGCTACGAATGTCGTTCAATGCTTCTGGTTGACGGGCAATAGCTTCAACAGCTCCTTTACCAATCTGACCCACACCGATACCAGCACCCATAGCTGCAAGACCAGCACCTACGGCACCTCCTGCATTGGCTAAATCAGCTAATAAAATAAAATCCATACTTGTGATTTATTTGGTTGTTAAAAAAACGAATTAATGCGCTGCATGTACTTCATCATGATGGTGCTCTCCTTCATACGCCTGCCCGATAAACACTGCAGTAAGCATGGAAAAGATGAACGCCTGGATAAATGCAACTAATATTTCGATAAAATAAATAAACACGGTAAATGCAATGGAGAAAATGGATGTACCCCAACCGGCATATACATTTAATCCTGCAAAAATAAAAATGAGTGAAATAAGACAGATAATAATAATGTGTCCTGCCACCATATTTGCAAAAAGACGAATGATGAGTGCCATTGGTTTGATAAACAAACTCAATATTTCAACTGGAACAAGGATGAACTTAATTCCTAATGGCATTCCCGGTGGATTAATGATATGGAGCCAGTAATGCTTTTTTGAACTTGCTAAAATCACTACAAATGAAATAAGGCCTAATACAACTGTGAATGCAATATTGCCTGTTACGTTTGCAGTACCGGGTATCAATCCGAAAATATTATTGATAAGAATGAAAAAGAAAACGGTTAGTAAGTAAGGGAGATATTTTTCCCATTTTTGACCCAGGTTGGGTTTTGCCACTTCATCACGAACAAAAGTTATAATAGGCTCCATCAAATTCTGCATTCCTTTTGGAGCTGTTTTTACCCCTTCGCCTCTTTTATACTTATTTGCCATAGAAAGCAAAATCCAAACAAGTAATGCAAGTGCAAGAATCATCTGAACCACATTGCGTGTTATAGATAAATCATAAACTGATACTGCCTTATCAATTTCCTTATCGTTATCAGCCATCACAGGAACAATCTGGCCAATATTCAATCCTTCTTTTTTTACATTATGCCCTTCGGCTGTTAATTCATCAAGATATTCCTGATTTATCAACCGGTAGTTATTATGAGATTTTTCACCATGGTGAAAATTAGAAGACATGAAGAATTCAAAACCACGCTTTGATGAGTAAAGAATTATGGGAAGTGGAATTCCAACCGGCTTTTTGGTGCCATCATCTTTTATTATATCAAAAAAATGGAATTCGTGACCGTCGAGGATGTGCCCAAAAATTACCTCCTGTGCATTAAAAGTTTTCTCTTTTTTTGGCTCTTTTCCACCCTCACCCCCTTCTGCAAAAACAGGCATTGAAACTGAAATCAGTAAAACGCTGAAAGCCGCTACAGTAAAGGATTTAAATAGCCTGTTAGTCATACCCATCCCTAAATTTGGCGCAAAGATAAGGGGGCAGACCTGAAAAACCTTAGTGGAAAGAAAAAAATGCGCAATGTTCAAAACTCAATTTTTCATACTCAATTAACTACCTGAAAGCAATCTCATTTTGTTCAAATTGGACTTAAACAGGCTCTGCTTTTTTCTCTCCGAAGGAGTCCTTTTGGACAAACTGCATCTGGTAAAGTTTATAATAAGACCCTTGTTGTTTTATTAATTCATCGTGGCTGCCAATTTCTTTTACTTCTCCCCTGTCTAATACTATTATTTTATGCGCCTTCCGGATAGTGGAAAGCCGGTGAGCTATTACAATCGAGGTTCTTCCGGCAATCATTTTATCAATGGCATGTTGAATCAATAATTCGCTTTCGGTATCAACGGATGATGTGGCTTCATCCAAAATTAAAATTGAAGGATTGTATAATAATGCCCGTATAAAGGATAACAACTGCCGCTGTCCCAAAGAAAGTGTGGCTCCCCGCTCCATCACGTTATAATGGTAGCCTCCAGGCAGTTTCATAATGAAGTCATGCATGTCAATCAACTTTGCTGCTTCTATTACTTTTTCCTCTGTGATAGATGGATTGCGAAGTGTGATATTTTCTAAGACTGATCCTGAAAAAAGAAAAACATCCTGCAGTACAACGCCAATGTTTTTTCGCAAATCATTTACAGGGTATTCTTCAATATTAATATTGTCAATTTTAATTTCTCCTTTTTGTGGATGGTATAAGCTGTTCAGTAAACTTATTATGGTTGTTTTGCCAGAACCGGTATGCCCAACAATCGCAACCGTTTCGCCGGGGTTAACGGTGAAAGAAACATTTTTTAATACATAATTCTCATCTGTGTAAGCAAAAGAAAGATTATTGAATTCAATTTTTCCCTCCAAATGTTGAAAGTTGGGTGTTGAAGGTTGGGGACTACCGACTGTTGACTGTTGATTGCTAACTGCTATCCTTGTTACATCCGGATTGTCCAGTACTTTAAAAACTCTTTCCCCCGCAATCATACCCATCTGTAGTACATTAAATTTATCGGCAATCACTCGTAAGGGTCTGAACAAAAGATTTAAGCAAAGGATAAATGCCATGATCGTACCAACACTTGCTTCCTGCCCTGATCCATACCAAACTATTAAACCAATTGCTAATGCAGAAACGATTTCAACTACTGGAAAAAAAACGGAGTATGCAAAGATGGCTTTGATATTTGCATTGCGGTGTTCCTTATTTATCGATCTGAATTTTTCAAATTCTTTTTTCTCAGCTGCAAAAGCCTGAACTACCTGCATTCCGGTTAGATGTTCCTGTACAAATGCATTGAGATTAGCAACGGCATTTCTTACTTTATGAAAAGACAGGCTTACACTTTCTTTAAAATAATAAGTTGCAATGATGATAATTGGAAAAGGGATCAATGCTATCAACATAAGTTGCCAGTCCGTAATAAACATATAAATCAAAACAGCAATGATAGAAAGGAGATCGGCAATGATTGGAACAAGCCCATCCGAAAAAATATCATTAATGGATTCAATATCATTTACAGTCCTTGTTGTAAGTGTTCCTATCGGCGTGGTATCGAACTGGCGAAGATTGAGGTTTAATATTTTTTTATAAACCGCTACCCGCATATCCTTAACTACAGTTTGGCCAAGCCATGCTGTGATAAAGGAAAATAAAAACCGGAGTGCCGTTTCTACCAGTATAATTCCAATTTGCCAGACTGTAACAAGAACAATCATATACTCTACTTTATTAGCTATATGGGTATTCACGGTTATCTGAATCAATAAGGGACGGATGGGAGTAACAATTGCAAGAATTACAGCCAGGGCAACAGACCCGTAAAATTTTCTCTTATATGGAGCGGCATAAGAAAAAATACGGCGGAGCAGACTGAAATCAAATAATTTTTTCTTTGGTGAAGACATTTAAATATTTACTGGATCAACAAATGTAAATGCTGAAAAAGAAAATCATTTACCACTTAAAGAATTAAATACCATTTTTGGATCTGCGTGTTTTGCTTCAGAAATTTTATAGGCTTTAATATATATAGCACCCAAATTTTTATATGGTGGTATATAATCTTCAAATCCATCAGCATTCCCGGTACGGTCTTTAAATCTTTTCCAGAAAGGAATCCAATCCACACTTTTTCCGAGTTGCATATCATCTTTTAATAAATCGAAAAAGGGCTGATTAATTCTTGTTTTTCCAATCTGCTTGGAAGCAATGATATGAGCATCGGGTGCTTTTTCCAACACATCATGTATTAAATGATAACCACCACAGGAACCCAGAAATACAATTTTAGAAGATGGAAACATTTGCTCAATGGTATAAGGAGCTGTGTAACTATGGCCCCGGTGAATTGTAATAGTTGGATTGATTTTATTTTTTTTCAGGTAATCGCATAATTCCTTTTGTGCTTTTTCGTCTTCGCTTGTTTCTTTTGGTAATGCACGGTTGGCGTATATGGTAATGGGTTTTCCTTTCAATGAAACGGCTGTAGCCCAAAATTCATTGATGGATAATTTCCAGTTTGCATTTCTAAACCGGCTGATAAAGTCATTAAAAATTCCCATATCCGATTTTTCTCCATAAAAGAAAACCTGAATGATTACACGGCCGCTATCATTTTGCAACGATTTATTGGTTACTTCATATACAGGCGGTATGCCCAATTCTTTTGTCAAATCAATTTTATTTGCTGAATCGGCGGATAGAAAAAGCTTTTCAAGAATATTATAAATATACATGCCACGCTGGCTTACCGGATCATTGGTTTTGAGAAAACGATCCGCATTTCTTTTAAAATTCAGTTTTACATTCTGCAACATTTCATCCGCAACGGGTTTTAATGTTTCTGCAATACTTGCATAACTGTCTGCCACATCCACCCCATCTTCAAGGCTATCCGTTTTTTCAAGATTACTTACAAATGCCCGCATCAGAATTTTTGCATGATCAACCGATTCTGATTTTGGGAAACTGCTGAGAAAATTTCCTAACGTATTATAGCCAGCCGCCATTTTAATAAAGCGGCGATAATTATCAAACTTTAATAATTCAAGCAATGAATCGCCCCGTTGGTTTATGCGTTGCATCATCAACGGATAAACACCTTTTGTAAAACTGGATGTGTAAATAACACCATCAGTGAGTACGGCAGTATAATAAAGCTCTTGTGCATTTAGTTGCTGAATAATTTCAAAACGAACAGCCGGGTTATCTACTTCATGTAATCCATTAATGGTATTTATAAAAACGGTTTCTGCTTTTTTTTGAAGCATTACCCGCAAATCATTAAATCCAAAAGCGGTGTCTTTATTTACAGCTCTTGATACATAATCCATCTGAGTTTTCACCATGAGTTTATAGTAAGCAATTGAATCATCCTTCACTGCATCCAATTCTTCAAAAGTCATTTTCCCTTTTACAATATTATCCAGGAAAGGGAAATACAGGCGACCGCTTTTGCTGCGGGCCATTTTTGAAATTGTTTTTACTAACGGGTCATCAATGCTTCGGATTACAGCTCCTAATTTATTATTCGCTGCTGAATAGTTATAAATTTCATCCACCCGGTTATGTGCAATGGCTTTAATTAAACTATCGGCAAACGATACATCCGGATATGCCGTTAATGTCTGAAAAATTTTTTGAGGATAAAGAAAACAATATTTTTTGATCAACAGCTCTCTGCATTTTGCCAAACCGGGATTGGTTTCAAATGCAATTGTTTTTAAAAGCGGTGAAGCAACTTCCCAATCCAATCCATCAAAATAATTTTCAATGGAGCTGTTTTTTCTATTCAACTGCATACAATATTTGTAAGCTTCAACATGTGAAGGCAAACTAATTGGATTGTAACTGCGATTTTTCCAACCCTTCAAAATTTCCTGAAGAAATTCTTTCATTCCCCGGATATACCGGATCTTATTACTATGATTAAGCGTTGAGTCTTTTTCAATTTTATAAAGCAACTCTCTTATTTCCCATCGGGCTGTACGGGTAACGAGAAAATTAATTTCTGCATTATCAGAAATGTCCATAAAAAAATCTGCCCTTCCATCAAACTTCAGCAGATTCTTTTGTTCGGCTATTACCTGCTCATGAAAAAGAATACGTTCGTTGGGTGCCTGAAATTTTTTGAGCAGGGCTGTGTCAATAGATTGAGCAGCAATTGCAGTTGAGAGCAATAAAAAAATCGGGACTAGTAAAAAGTATCGGTTATATGATTTCATAAGCTGGATACGCAAAATTAACATGCGCAGCCGAGAAACTCGATGTTTTCTTTATTTATCATTCAGACAGAATGAATTAGCCATTGGCGGGCTGTTGTTTGTTAAAATTTTTACCTGAGATATTTCGGGCAGTATTAAATTTCTATTAACTCTGTTTAAACAAATCCCAGAATTGCTTCTGCATCAAATTAACGGTTAGGTTTGCAAAAATTACAACCGGAATGGAAACCACCGTGAGAAAAATATTGATTGCAGATGATGAACCGGATATTCTGGAAATATTAAAATATAACCTGACAGGTGAAGGTTACCAGGTAATTACAGCAAAAGATGGTGATGAAGCATTAGAAAGGGCAAAATTTTTTCATCCGGATATGATAGTGCTTGATATTATGATGCCAAAAAAAAATGGCGTGGAGGTTTGTGAAATACTGAGAAAGCAACCTGCATTCAGGGAAACTTTAATTTTATTTTTAACCGCATTGAGTGATGATGGTACCCAAGTAAAAGGATTTGAAATGGGTGCCGATGATTATATAACTAAACCTATAAGCCCTAAAGTTTTTTTGAGCAAAGTGAATTCATTATTCCGGAGGATAAAGAAAACGGAGAGCAAAGCCATTTCGGTAAATGGTTTGGTGATAGACCCTGAGAAATTTTTAGTTGCTTATGAAGGGAAAGAATATACCCTTGCAAAAAAAGAATTTGAATTGCTGTATATGCTGGCGTCAAAACCCGGACGGGTTTTTTTACGCAATGAAATCCTGAGCCAGGTATGGGGTGCTGAAGTTATTGTTGGCGACCGCACCATTGATGTCCATATTCGTAAAATAAGACAGAAATTGGATTTGGATTGTATCACTACTGTGAAGGGGGTAGGCTATAAGTTTGAACTGTAAATAAACGACTTCAGGAATCCAGTATCTTGCATTATGTTCTCGCTAAAGAATTTTTCACCACGACAACTTTCATTTTTAACAGCACTCGTTATTTCTATTCCCGTTTCTGCTGGAATTTATTTTTATGAAAAAAGCTGGCAGGTTGCTGTTATCTTTTTTTTCTTATTGTTACTGGGCAGTTTTGCCGTGATTTCCTATACACTTGAGCGGTTTATATACCGGAAAATAAAATTGATTTATAAATTCATTTCTCAAACAAAAGCTACTAAAAGAGAAGAAACATATTACAAATATATTTTACCTAAAAAAAGTATAGATGAAGTAAAAGATGATGTGGAAGACTGGGCTGAACGCAGAAATGAAGAAATAGAAATGTTGAAAAAGAATGAACAATACCGAAAGGAATTTCTACAAAATCTTTCTCATGAATTTAAAACGCCGGTATTTGCCATACAGGGATTTGTTGAAACATTGCTTGACGGGGCCATGAACAATCCTGAAATCAATAAAAAATTTTTAGAGAAAACATCAAGAAATGTTGAGCGACTCACCAACCTGATTAATGACCTGGATGAAATTTCAAAACTGGAAATGGGAGAATTGGTTTTATATAAACAAAATTTTATTATACAGGATTTAATTCGTGAAGTATTTGATGCAGCTTCAATACGAAGCGAAAAACAGAATATGAATGCGATTATTAAAAAAGGATGTGAAGCTCCTTTAACTGTTTTTGCCGATAAAGAAAAAATAAGACAGGTGCTAACAAACCTGATTGAAAACTCTATTAAGTATGGAAAGCTGAATGGAAATATAACTGCCAGTATTTATAAAACAGATGACAAAAGAATTCTGATTGAAATAAGTGATGATGGTTTTGGAATTTCAGAAAATGACTTGTCAAGGATTTTTGAACGTTTTTACCGCACCGATGAGGGAAGAAGCCGTGATGTAAGCGGCAGCGGATTGGGATTATCTATTTGTAAACATATTATCGAAGCTCACCACCAATCTTTGCATGCAAGAAGTACTGAGGGTGTAGGAACAACGATTGGGTTTACGCTGGTGGCTAAATAAGATTTAATGCAGTAAATAAGTTATTACAATTCAAAAACAGCTTTACTACTTTTTACTGGTAAATAAAGGTACCAGCATAATAAAAGCAATAATGCTGCATTCACAGATGATTTCTCAAATTTCTGATTGTTTAAAGAACCTGAAACTGAAAAATCGTTGTTTATTTCACAAGTGGCCAAAGGACCTATTGATGATCCGTGGTAAACAATAAATTTTACCTGTGTACAGGGCTCAATACGGTATTTGTATTGCTCATCTTCCATATGAACATATCCTTCATATTCTGAAAGGGTTTCATTATTAATATAACCGATGGAATATCCGTATTCATTCTGAAGACTTACCCTGTTTTTATGTTCATAATCGGGTTGTATCATAAATGCACGTTTTTCTTCATTATAATTAACTCTCGCTGTATCGGTATGATGATTATATTTTAGATGCAAAACGGTTGAATTATCTTCAAGTAAAGTGTAGTGATCAACAGTTCCTGTATTTTTTATATAAACCCATTTCATAGCAAATAATTTTAGGAGGATGAATATAGTGTACCATATAAATACAAATACTGAATAATAAAAAAATAATCTAAATTTAATATTGGGGCTAATTCACAAAAAAAGCCGTCATAACTGGCGGCTTAAATTACATTATCAATTTAAAACTTACTCAGCCTGTTTTTCTATTTCAGGTACAACTACTTCAGGAGTTTTGGAATCCACTTTTTTCTCAACCTTCTTTTTTAAAGTGGCTTTTTTTACCGCTATTTTATTGTTTTTAAAAGCTGTCTTTTTGTCCTTCTTTGCAGTTTTCTTTGTCTCTTTTTCTAATTTTTCCTGCTCCCTTTTTGTAGCATTTGAAATATCATTGGCAAATAACTTTGCGGTCTTTTTCAGGTGCTTTGTAAATTTTTTTTCTCCAACCAGGCTGTGATACTCAGATAATGACACATTCAACTGTTTGAATATATTGATTTCTATTACTTTCTTAGTTTGCTGTTTTTTATTCTTTTTCGCCATAATTTATGATTTTGGGATAGCGAATATAATGGCAGATTCCGGATTTCAATGTTAAGCTTTCAGAGAAATAAATCTAGCGCAAAGCTAATGGGTTGGCTATTATATGGTTAGCTTCAAATTTTTCACCCATTAATGCAGCAATGGTTTGGGCCAGTTGCTTTTGATAAATCTGTCGATCCTCCTTAATTTCTCCCAATGGCTGAATACCCGGACCAATAACGGCAAGCCATGTTTGCGAAGAACCTCTTGTAAAGTATCCATGCTTACCCCATTTTGCAGGCTTATTACCACGGCCATGATCTGTTGTTATAATAAATGTTGTGTTGTCTTTATAGCCAGGTGTTGTTTGCACCCAATGCCAGAGTTCGGACAGCATTTTATCAAAATTGTTAGCCTGCTGAAGGTATAAATCGTAGCGTTCCTGATGCGCAAACTCATCTGTTTCCCCAAGACCGAGATATAAAATTTTCGGCTTGTTCTTTTTCAAATATTCTTTAGCCGTTTCAAAAGTAAGTGCATCATGACGTGTGCCTTCTTTTTCGCCGATGGTTTCGTTCTGTATTTTATTTATCAGTTGTTCAGAGTTAGAAAGGCTGTCACTCTCTATATTTTCATATCCTGCATTCACAGGTAATGCATTTCTATCTTTACCTAATATATAAGGAAACACATCCCATGATGTAAAGACTGCTACTTTTCCCTTGTATGTTTCTGTACCATTCAGATATTCTAATACATTGATATTTGTATTACTTATTTTTTCATTTGACGAAACAGATCTGTCTTCAGTGCCTGTAAATATTTCATTGTAGCCCGGGTATGAAATTGACCACATATTGGAAACATTTACTTTGTTGTCATAAAACCTGTTTCCAAATAACTGGCCTTTCCTCGATAACACATTCCAGAAAAAAGGCATCAGTTTTTTTCTTCTTTCTTCAGCAAAGTTTTCCCAATACAACATTTTTAATGTGCCGGTGTCGGGTGTGTAAGTCTCATTATTAATAAGTGCTGAATCGGGGCCATTGAAAATTTCCTGCCAGCGAAAACCATCGGTGGTGATGATGAATACATTTCCTGCAGGTTGTATTCTGCTGTGATTGTCTTTTGTTATAAAAGCTTTTTCCTGCAGAGCGGTATCGCTTACCGTTGTCAGCAGGAATACGCTGACTAAAAGATTTTTCATTGTGTAGCGGGTTGAATACAAATCTATAAATCACATGTGAAGCAGATATTACCTAAAGATTAGTTGTTTGTTATTATTAAAATAAAAAGGCATTTCAAATGAAATGCCTTTTACAGAACTCAAAGTATAAAGGTTTAATGTAATACTACCAGTTTCGAAGTAGATTTTGAATTATTACCAGATACTTGCACATAATAAACTCCATTCTTTAACCCAGCAGTATTTAATTCTATAACCTGACTTCCTGCCTTCAGATTTTTATAAACAGGCTGCAATACTTTTCCTCCATTTAAATCATAAACAGAAATATTCACCTGCTCATCATAAACCAGGTTAACAGATAAATACGCTCCGCTATTGGCCGGGTTCGGATATATAGCTATTGTATTTTGAATTTTATTTTCTGTAGTAGCTTCTGTTTTTGTAATATTTGATCCAGTTTCGCAATTTCCTAACAAGTCACTATGTGCAATATGTGCGGGCACTGCATTTGCGGAAACCGAAATACTGTTTCCGTTATGACAAATAAACACTTTGTTTTTATCGCCATCGCGGATGTCTTTAACAGTAATTGTTTGACTCACATTCGTAGCACAACCAAATGCATTTTTAATAGTTACTGTATAAGCAGTAGTTACAGTAGGGCTAACTGTTATTGTATTGGTTGTTGCGGCGCCAGGCTGCCAGCTATAAGTATAAGGAGAAATGCCAGCAGGAACTGATGCAGTTAATGTAACTGATTGCGGACCGTAACCAAGATAAATTGTATTTGCCAATTGACCGGTTACAGATGGTGATGGAGATACAGTAATAGTACCTGAATAGTTAGAACATGAATTATAAGTATCCGGATTAAATAAGGCCAGCAATTGCCCGCCTTCTACTGCATCACCCACAATTGCATAGTGTGCCTGGTCAACCAGTAAAAACATACCGGCACCTAAAATTTCCTGTACATCAATAATTCCTGATGCTTCCTCATCCTGATTATAAGGTGCCGTGGCAGCTATGCCAATATCGCCGAAACGGGCAGGATCATGCTGTGCGATTAATTTAAGCTGATCGGTTGCAATTGTATACTGCCATATTTTTCCGTTGTGTGCATTGCCACCCACATCTTCCTGCATCAAAATATGCCCCCAATGATCAATACACATATTATCAAACATTCTTTGACCCTCTGTTCCGTCAAGAACTGCAGTTATAGTACCGCCCTGAGTTAAGTCATTGATATTATTAAAATGCATTTTCCACAAACGGCTGGGGTTGCTGAATGCATTAGTAGTTACAAAATAAAAATCTTCAGGATGCAAAGGATCCCATGCGCCGTCCTCAGGACGGAGAAACTGTGTAATACCTGCACTGTTACTGTTGGTGTTTATAGTGGCGCCTGTTAAATTATGTACATCACCAAGGCTTACCATTGTAAAGGGTGTATTGGGCACAGGTATACTGCCACTTGTTTCCACTAACATTCCACTTATTGATGGCCCGTATAAATTACCATTGCTTAATCCTGCTTTTTCAATTTCAGTTCCCGTGTTTGTTTTATTACCAATATAAAAATATACTTGTCCTGGTGTAGCATCGTCTGTTCCGGCAACAACTGTTTTATCGCCAGTAGCAGGGTTAGCTAATGAATTTTCCCATGAGAATTTTCCGAGATAAGGCAATTCATAACTCGTGCCGGCATTGGGACCTGTAATGATATGTGCAAACCCCCGGCCCTCACTACCGGCTTCTTCACCATTCATAAAAATTCGTTCCTGTGTTCCTTTACCGGTTATGCTGTTATAAAAAGCAGATCCAACAGGAAGATCAGCTGAACATAAACGGGTAAACCTTGCAAGTAGTGATGGATTCGCTGCGTTGTAATTAGTGTAGCCTGAGCCGTTCCATAGCTTTACATTC
This sequence comes from Bacteroidota bacterium, assembly GCA_031362085.1. Taxonomy (GTDB): domain Bacteria; phylum Bacteroidota; class Bacteroidia; order Chitinophagales; family Chitinophagaceae; genus VBAR01. Next base: position 19,171 of record JANLSA010000494.1, read on the forward strand.
TGGATCAAATCACTACCGCTGATGACGGATAAATTTGATTTATTGAGTATCCATTTTGAAACAAATGCTCCTGTAGAGCCATGGGCTCTTACTGCACCTGCTGTATTTCCTAATTCATGGTTCATTAATAATGTAAAAGTTCCATTACCATTATCAAACGCTCCTGTGCCATCGGGTAAACCGATCATTTTATAACCACCTATAATATCAGATGTGGTTAACAAAGAAGTTGTCTGAATACCTGAAGCAGCGGGAAGCACATAAGGTGTTTGGGATGAGCTGGACCCTTTAATCTGAGAATACGATAAGTTGGAAAGCATAGTTGCAAAAAGAAAGCAACTGGAAAAACGGAGTAAAAGATTTTGCATATAAAAATTATTTGCAGCGAAACTATCTTGTCAATGTTTCCAATATGATAAGAAGAGATTAACAAAATGTTAGTTCCGCTTTATTGTATCGTATAACAATTCATTCATGCAATCATCACAATTGCTTAAACTGTTATTAATACTCCGGCTATATGAATGTTGATTCTTTGCTAAACCTCCGTTAATGGAAAGAAGAAACATAGATGCTGCAGTTATTTCAGATACACATTTAGGCACTTACAGTTGTCATGCTAAAGAACTCGTAGCATATCTCAAAAGTATTTCTCCGCAATTATTGATTTTGAATGGTGATATTATAGATGTATGGCAGTTCAGCAAACATTATTTTCCGCCAGCACATCTTGCAGTAATAAAAGAAATCCTTCATCTGCTCAGCAATGGAACCCGTGTAATATATATAACCGGCAATCATGATGAAATGCTGCGGCGCTATTCCGATTTACAAATCGGAAACTTTCAGTTAAAAGATAAACTCGTTATTGAGATAGACAATAAGATTATCTGGTTCTTTCATGGCGATGTATTTGACAACACTACACATGGAGCTGCAAAGTTGTGGACAAAGCTCGGCAGCAATGGTTATGCAATCCTGTTGGGAACCAACCGGCTCATCAACTGGTTTATTAAAATGATTGGGAAAGAACGGTTATCGCTATCAAGAAAAATTATGAAACAGATAAATAAATCTGTTATCAAAATAAATGAGTTTGAAACACTGGTTGCAGAACTGGCTATTGAAAAAAAATATGACTATGTAGTATGCGGCCATATTCATCAGCCGCAAAAAAGAACGATAAGCACAGAAAAAGGAACAGTACAATACCTGAATAGTGGCGACTGGGTTGAGCATCTTACTTCTTTGGAGTATTATAATAACGACTGGCACGTATATGAATACGATGAAAGTATTATGAAAGCCCCGGATGTTAAGCACATGAAACCTGAGACAGAAGTATTGTCCAATGAAATAAATTTATTTCTTCATTCTTTACGAGTTTAAAATTCTATTATGAAAATTCTTTACGCAGTACAAGCAACCGGCAATGGCCACATCAGCAGGGCCATGGAATTGCTTCCGCATTTACAGCAGTTTGGCGCTGTAGATATTTTTTTAAGTGGAAATAACAGTAGCCTGCAGTTAGATACACCCATCAAATATCGCAGCAAAGGGCTAAGCCTTTACTATTCATGCACAGGCGGTCTTTCCTACTGGAATACTTTTAAGAAACTTGACCCACTTCGACTTAAAAAAGAAATAAATGATTTACCGGTAGATAAATATGATTTGGTACTGAATGATTTTGAATTCATCACTGCCGCTGCCTGCTCCAAAAAGAAAATTGCTTCGGTAAATTTCGGGCACCAGGCAAGTTTCTTATCACAAAAAACGCCAAGACCCGAAAAGAAGAATTTTTTTGGTGAATGGATACTTCAAAATTATGGTAAGGCCACTAACTATGTCGGCTTGCACTTTGAAAAATATGATAATTTCATTTTTACACCCGTTATAAAAAAAGAAATCCTGAATGCAGAGCCTCTTAATCAAAAACATATTACCGTTTACTTACCATCCTATTGTGAGCCACAACTATTAAACATATTCAGCCAACTCAAAGAATTTCGTTTTGAAATATTTTGTAGCCAGACAAAAATCATAAAACGATTTGGAAACATCAGTTTACTGCCCGTAAATAAATGTGCGTTTAATAAAAGCTTTATTCATTGCACAGGCATCATTACCGGCGGTGGATTTGAAACTCCTGCTGAAGCGCTGCACCTGAATAAAAAAATTATGGCAATACCAATTCATGGGCAGTACGAGCAGGAATGCAATGCAGCTGCAATGAAAAAACTGGGCATTTATGTTTTAAATAAAATTGACACTCATTTCAATTTTCATTTTCATCAATGGATGTCAAATCCATTACCCGCAAACGTAAATTATAAAAATAGTATCTCTGAAGCATTGAATTTTCTTTTCAGCCTGTATGATAAAAAACTATTACAGGATATAGCCTTATTACAGGACACCGAAAGCAGCAGCATTAAACTCCCACGTTATTCGTTCTGACTATGTCCCTTTAAAAAGACCGCACCGAAGAATCGGGGCGGTACTACTTGCTTTTAATTTACTTGCTAACACATAAGAAAAACTTCTGTCTGATTCTAAACTGCTTGCAATATGCTTAATGCCTGTTAACTCATTTTAATGGAAAGGTTACAGAATTATTATTTTATAGATTCATATACCAGGTGAGTTGCTTCTGATATATCTCAAAAAAAATTACCGTACTAAATAAAAAAACCGGAATGTTATTTCCGGTTTTAAAATGCTCAAGGGTTATTGAAGGTTTAATTATAATTAAATTTTGTCCAGCCTTTCCACCAGCTTGCCAGTTCGCCGGCAGGTGCTACACCTCCACGAAACGTAATTGTTTTATCAAAGAATGTGTCGCCTGTAAATTTAGAATCTACAAATCCGCCACCAGTTAAAATTTTCTGATTACCATTTGCTCCGGCAAAAGGAGTTGGATCGGGTGCATTGTAATTAAAAGGTTGAATCAATTTTGCTTCAGATGCATTTACAAGCAGATCATTGTTATAATACGTATTGGTAAACCAGGTAGTAAATGCAGCATCATTTGTGATGGTAACACCTGCTGTTCCAGAGAAACGGGTATTAACGGTATTGCCAGCCAGTGTAATATTTCTTAGACGCAAGGTGCTGTCTTCAATATTCAATGCTGTGGAAGTTCCCAATGTTGCATCTATCTCAACACCTCTTGGCCAACCCATAATGATTGAGTTAAACAAGGATATACCTGTATTTCTTCTGAAATGTGCGGCACCTCTGAATAATGTACTTCCAATATTCGATAAAGTAGCTCTTGGCCCAATGGCTGTAATATTACTGAATATAGCCGTTGTTTTAGGCGAAACGGTAGTTCCTGTTGCATTATTATCACTTTCAAAAGCCTCTGAATTTGAAATATCCGCAATTACTGAATCACGAATGATC
>JANLSA010000509.1:0-3455 GCA_031362085.1 Bacteroidota bacterium
TAAGAAAGACTATTCTATGGCGGTTAAGTATTATTTGAAAGCCCTGGCACTTACTCCAAAATTTGAAATGAGTTTATTCAATCTTGCCGTAAATTATTTTGAACTGAAAAAATACAAGGAATGTATTGAAACGTTAAAGAAAGTAAACTGGAAAGCGGATGATTATCTTAAATCTGTTTACAATGAAGCTGAAAGACAATTAAGTCTTCAACAGCAAACACCCATAACAAAATAAAAATTATTAATTAATATTTTCTATTACACCTGCTATACCCTGACCACCGCCGACACAAGCTGTTATCATTCCGTATTTTTTATTCAGGCGTTTCATGTCATGCAGATTTTGAATGGTGAGTTTACAACCTGTACAACCCAGTGGATGACCCAATGCAATAGCACCACCATTAATATTTACTTTAGAAGGATCAAGCCCTGCTTCACGAATAACTGCCAATGATTGCGACGCAAATGCTTCATTCAATTCTATCAAATCAATATCAGCTAGATTCATATTTATTTGCTTCAGCAACTTCGGAATAGCAGCTACCGGGCCAATCCCCATAATACGTGGATGTACACCCGCTACAGCAGCACCTACTAATCTGCCAATTGGTTTCAAACCCAATTCATTCACCATCTTTTCTCCCATCACAATTACAAAAGCGGCACCATCACTTGTCTGAGATGAATTGCCTGCCGTTACACAACCGCCTGCAGCAAATGCAGGCTTTAATTTTGCTAATGCTTCAACAGATGTATCGGCTCTTGGACCTTCGTCGGTATCCATTATATAATTTCTTTTTTGTTTTTTTCCTTTTGCATCCAGGTAAACTTCCTCAACATTGATTGGAAGAATTCCGGGTTTAAAAAAACCATTTTGAATTGCGCTGATTGCTTTTTGATGCGAGTTAAAAGAAAATTCATCCTGCGCCGCCCTCGAAATATTATATTCTTTTGCAACAGCTTCGGCAGTTAAACCCATACTTAAATAATAATCAGGTTCGGTAGTTGCAATAGAATAGGATGGTACGGTTTTCCAGCCAGCGGTAGGAACCAAACTCATACTTTCGGTACCTCCGGCAATAATACAATCTGCCATTCCCATTCTTATTTTCGCAGTTGCAATTGCAATTGTTTCCAATCCACTTGCACAATAGCGGTTCACTGTTACTCCGGGCACATCGATACCCAATGCCTTTGCAGAAATTAAGCGGCCAAATTGTAAGCCTTGTTCAGCTTCGGGCACAGCATTACCAACAATCACATCGTCCACCCGCTTCGCATCCAACTGCGGCACTGTCGCCATCAAACCTTTAATAACATCAATTGCTAAATCATCGGGTCTTGTAAATCGAAAACCACCCCGTTTACTTTTGCCTACTGCGGTACGAAAACCTGCTACGATATATGCTTCCTGCATGATGATAAATTTATTTTTTATGAACCAGACTTATTATTACCATTAACCATCCGTTGCAAAGTCCCGCACATGCGGGATACTTTTATAATCCTGCTTACCAAACGGCAGGCTCAGCACTCTTCAACTACTCCTCATTTTTTCAATCGTCAAAAATACGAAAAGTTGTTTATGCAACTTTATTAGCCAAAGATAAAGTTTTTGTTCAAACCACTCCATTCCGGCTGCTTATCTTCGCAGCGCTTTTATGTACCGCATTTTACGTAATATATTATTTATTTTTCCGCCTGAGTGGGTGCATTATTTCTCCATGAACCTGCTGAAAGTAATTTGTAAAATTGGTATAATCAGAAAATTGATTCATTCATTATATGCTCCGAAAGGAAACAATCAATATTCAACCTTGCCTACCGGCAGGCAGGTATTCAATATTCAATTCTCAAATAGAATCGGACTCGGTGCCGGCTTCGATAAAAATGCAAAATATTTACAAGAGCTGGAATGTCTCGGTTTTGGTTTTGTAGAAATAGGAACTGTGACGCCTTTACCACAAGTTGGAAATGATAAACCAAGACTTTTTCGTTTACCAAAAGACAAAGCCCTTATTAACAGAATGGGATTTAATAATGATGGAGCTAAGGTAGTAGCTGAGAGGTTGAAAAAGTGGCAGTCAACAACCAGCAGTCTGCAGTCAGGGTCTGAAAGACTGAAAACTTCTGACTGCAGACTGATTGTAGGTGGCAACATTGGCAAAAACAAAATCACACCAAACGAAGATTCATGGAAGGATTATGAAATCTGCTTTAAAGAACTGCATCCTTATGTTGATTATTTTGTAGTGAATGTAAGTTCTCCGAACACTCCCGGACTACGTGAATTACAGGAAAAAGAATCACTGCGGAAAATTCTTACACATCTTCAAATGATTAATAATGCGAAAGCAATTGCTAAACCCATTTTATTAAAAATAGCCCCCGACTTAACTAAAGAACAAATTGATGATGTGATTGACCTGGCATTGGAAATAAAATTGGATGGATTGGTAGCAACCAATACGACTATTAGTAGAGATGGGGTCAGTCAGCAACAAGCAGCCGCCAGTCAGCAGGGAGGGTTAAGCGGATTACCACTGAAGAACAGAAGTACTGAAGTGGTAGAATACATTTCAGAAAAAACAAATGGCGAGTTGCCAATTATTGCAAGCGGGGGAATTTTTACCGGACATGACGCCAGAGAAAAAATAGTCGCTGGGGCATCCCTGGTTCAGGTGTGGACAGGATTTATTTATGAAGGCCCTTCGATTGTAAAAAATATTTGTAAAACACTCAATATTCAATAATCAATATTCAATTTTCAATAAAACATGGAACATCTTTTTACAAGTGAAAGCATTATCAGTTTTATCGTGCTTGTAATACTTGAAATCGTATTGGGCATCGACAATGTAATTTTTGTAAGCATTATTATGGGGCGGTTGAACAATAATAATGATATGAAGAAAGCCCGCCGCATCTGGATGATAACCGGGATTATTTCAAGAAGTTTGTTGCTGATGGGGTTGGGCTGGTTGCTCTCGCAAAAAGGAAAAAATATTTTTTCTGTTGCAGACAAAGGGTTTGATTTAGCAAGTATTATTATGTTAGTGGGTGGGTTATTTTTAATTTATAAATCTGTAAAAGAAATTCATGAAAAACTGGAAGGTGAAGATCCAAATCTGGAAACAATAAAAGGAAAAGGAATCTCTTTATCGCAGGCAATTGTGCAGATAATGATTATTGATGCCGTATTTTCATTTGACAGTGTAATAACAGCCGGTGGTACCGCAAAATATGTAGAGATTATGATTGCAGCCGTAATCGTTGCTATGATAGTAATGTTTTTATTCAGCCCGGCTATTTCTTCTTTCGTTCATAAACATCCAACGGTTAAAATGCTGGCACTTTCTTTTTTGGTTATGATTGGATTGAGCCTGGTAATAGAAGGATGGGACAGTGAATCTGCTGAAAAATTGCATCTCAAAAATTATATTTACTTCGGT
>JANLSA010000512.1:0-4973 GCA_031362085.1 Bacteroidota bacterium
CTTGCCATCAGGTAGCTTACAGTTGATTCTGCACCCTGGTTTAGGTTTACATAATTTTCTTCCAGCCCGTCATAACATCCGCCGGTGCAGGGATTGTAAATTATCTGGTGCAGGTGATTGTTTCCGAGGAACCAGCTGAAAGCGGTTTTTATTTTTTTATTATATGTTTCATCCCTGAACACGGCATAAAATTTACTTAATGCAAGAATGGTGTAGGCTACATCAATGGGTTGTTCACCACCGTTACCCGTTTCTATCAATTGTTCTTTTTTATTCAGCCAGTTTTTATTGGAAATAACTTTTATTCCGGTTGTTTTGAAAGTTTTGGATAAAAGAAAATCGAAACTTGATTTAGCAATTTCTTTATATCGTTCTTCACCCGTTGCAATCCATGCACAAAGCATAGCCTCAGGCAAAATGCTGTTGGCATAGGTAAGATAATTTTCAAACCACTTCCATTCATCATCTGCTATATGCCGGTACATCTGTACCAGCCTGTTTGATAGTTGGCGAATCAGCGACATATTGCGGATGGTTTTATTTTTTGTATTCCGGTAATACAAACCTTTTATGATAAAAGCCATGGCACGGGATGAGTGAATTTTATTTACATTCAGCAAAGCATTTTGCATGGTAGCTGTTGCATCATCTGCCAGTTCTTTTGGTAATAAGTTGCCGATCGAAATCAGGTAACCCAATGCCCAGATAGCCCTGCCATTCGAATCTTCGAGATTGGTTCTGTTATTTTGATCCGTAAACTCGTTTTGTTCATTTACATAGTTCATAAAATTTCCATCGGGTTGCAGGCAGTGTTTTATAAATCTGAAATAAATATTTATATAACTAAGGGTTTCTTCATCCTTTGTTAGTTCATAATGCTGGCAAACTGAAATTAATGCCCTGGCATTATCATCTAATGTGTAGCCGGATTCAATATCCGGCTGATTGATTTTTGAAAACTGGATCATCCCAAAACCCGTTGTCATTTTTTTTATATGATTCAGATTGATGTCAGGTAAATTATACTGCAATGAAATTTGAGCATCACCCGTTTTTTCAAATAAAAGTGCATGTGCAATGGCTGCATTTTCCCATGCTGTGGAAGCCATGCGGTGCAGCCCGTTTGAGCTGATATTTTTTCTTAACTGGTGATTGTCCAGTAAACTATTTACTACTTCTGATAATTGTTTTGAGTTTTCAAAATCGATTATTATTCCTGCATCATTTTGCAATACTTCACGGGCATGAGGAATCGAAGTGGAAATAACAGGGCAACCGCAACTGATGGCATACGAAAACGTACCGCTTACTGCCTGGTTAGGATCTCTTGATGTAAATAAATAAATATCGGTGAGCTGTAAATATTCAAGCAATTCATGCAATGGTAAAAAACTATTTATAAAATAAACATAAGGCTGCAAGTGCAATGCTGAAACTTTTGCTTCAAGCATCTTCCGGTATTTTTCTCCTTCCTTTTTTATAACAGCGGGATGTGTTTTCCCGATGACCAGGAAAACGATATCCGGATTTATTTTAACTATAGCCGGCAATGCATCAAGGGTGGTTTCAATACTTTTTCCCGAGCCCAACAAGCCAAATGTGGAGAGTACTTTTTTCCCGGTTAATGTATATTTACTCTTAAGTAATTCCTTATCTGAATGTGTAACCAAATGTGTGCCATGCGGAATTACAGTAATTTTTTTCTGCGCTACTCCATAATCATTTATTAAAATGTTTTCAGAAGAATGGGTCATCACAATAATGGATGCAGCCATACCGGATATTTTTTGCACATTCGTTTTAAATGCTTCATCGGGGTGTGGTAATACGGTATGAAAAACCAACACAAAAGGTTTGTCGAGTGCAGATAAAAACCGGCGAAATTCATTTTCTTTCTTTTCAAAAAAACCAAACTCATGCTGAATCATAACCATGCGGATATCCGTATTCGTATTAATTCTTCCGGCTAAACGATCAAATGCATCCGGACTATCCGTATTAAGAACATATTTTATTTCATCCGTATATCCATGTTTTTCATTTTCTGTTTCAAGCGGGCAAACATGAATCTTAAAAGAATTTTCAAATTTATTTCTTAATACCTTTATCAAATCCTGCGAGTAGGTTGCTATACCACATTCCCGGGGCGGGTAAGAAGTAATGAATAAGATTCCGGGTAAGTTATTATCCGGTTCTGCAATTTTTATTTCATCAAATATGTATTGCATCTCTTTTTGCTTTACACTTTCTGCCGTTATTCCATTTGATCTGTTTATACTGGTGAGTGGAAAGCCACCATTTTTCCGGATTACGATTTCATTTGTCATTGGGTATAGTATTAAGTAGTAATTCATTCAATAATGCCGTAATACTTACTGAGGCTGTTGCAATTTGTTCGTCAGCTGCGCCATAATATATATATAGTGTATCATCAATTACCACGGACCCGGTAGGAAAACAAACATTATTCACTTCGCCTTTCAGTTCCCATTCAAATTCGGGTTTAAATAACGCATAAGGCAAACGGGCAATTTCTTTTTGCGGGTTTTCTAAATCAAGAAGGGCTGCACAGGCAGAATAAACATATCCTTTCACCGTGTCATGTACACCGTGATAAATTAATAGCCATCCTTTCTCTGTTTCTATTGGCGGGCAACCACCCCCTATATAACTTACTTCGTGTTTATATCTTGGCGCAAGTACAATACCATCATCGAGGTGAAGAAAATAATTTTGCCAGAATTCTGCTGTGAGTTCTGGTATTTCATTTATTGTCACAATTTGAATATCCGGACGAACCCGGTGCAGAAAAAATAATTTTCCGTTTATTCTTCTTGGAAAGAAAATTAAATTTTTATCCCAGAGTAATATTTTCTTTCCCTGTTTTTCTTTCATCTGTTCGTGTTCATTATACCGCAGGTATTTTTCATTTATTTTTCCTTTGGCACCAGCCAAATGACTAAATTCATCATAGCTTATTTGCGGAGAAATGATTCCAAGCTTCTCCCAGTTTTTTAAATCTTTTGAAATTGCGAGAGCCCCCAGCGCATTTACTCCATCATAGGCTGTGTACGTGAGGTAATAAAGACCATCAATTTTTACAATTCGCGGATCTTCTACTCCATGCGATTCGTAATCAAACTGGGGAAAGAGAACCGGTGAGTCATATCGTTCTTCAATAGATAACGGTTCTTTTAATTTACAATAACCAATGCTGGAGTAATTGCCTTTGCTTACGGCACGGTAAAAAATATGGATGCCGCCATCGCCCCGGATAGCAGCTGGGTTTAACACACCTTCATTTTCAAATCCAAGATTTGTTTTTTTCAGCAGCACACCTTCTTTTTTTACCTCAATCATAATATTTAGAAAAAGCTTTTGATGAAAAATTTGTGTGCCGTATGTTATAAACCGCTTGTCCTATCCGTTGTTTCTTCAAGTTCCATTGTCAATTCTTTTTCACCCGCATTGGTGAGTTCCACTTCACAAGAAATTTTTACTTCTTCACCCAGCATGATGCCGCCTGTTTCAATGGTGGCATTCCATACAAGTCCCCAGTCAGTCCTGTTTATTTTTCCGGTAACTGTAAAACCGGCTTTTTCATTTCCCCAGGGGTCTTTCATTATACCACCGAACTCAACATTTAATTTTACATTTTTAGTAACGCCTTTCATAGTTAACTCACCCCATAATTCATGTTTGCCATCTGATTCCGGTTTCTCTATATTGCTGGAAGTGAAAGTGATTTGTTTATGATTTTCCACATCAAAAAACTCAGCTGATTTTAAATGTTCATCACGTTTTTCATCACCCGTTGTTATAGAGGCGGTATCTATCCATAGATCGATTACCGCAGTAGTAAAATCTTTTTCTGAAGTATAAATACTTGCATCAAATGTTTTGAAACTGCCTTTCACATGTGCAATCATTAAATGCCTTATTTTAAAAGCTATATCACTATGTGCGGGGTCAATTGTCCATTTTGTTTGATTTATCATTTTAGGTTTTTTATTTTCATGTAAATTATTATGATTCACCGCCGAGATCGTGATAATTATTTTCTTTGTTTTCGCTTCCAATAGCTGGATGTTCTATACCAAAGCCGGTGCCTGTAATGTCTGAATCGGTGCCGGCTGTAACACCAATGTTATTAATTTCATTTTCAACATCAGGCATATTTTCATCAGCCTCAAAAGATTTATTCAAAATTCTTTCAGGGATTGGGAAAACTGTTGAATCCTCAACCAATACGTTATTTTCAACAGGTTGTTTTGGATACTCTATATTATTATTCATATAATTTCTTTTAACTATGAATTAAATTTGAAAAATAATCACGTACAAAAGCATGCTGCTGGTTCCCGGTCATTTTATCGGCCTGCTTAACTTCAATTATTATTTTTTCAAAATTGTGATCCAGCCTGAGCATATTGAACAGTTCATTTTTTGCACTGGTAGGGCCAAATAATAGTACAGATGTATAATCTTTTATAACCTCCGCTATTTTTTTATAAAACCCGGTTTGCTGATGCTGTTCCTTTTTATGCATTCCGTATTCACTCTTACCTAATGTTTGCTCCTTTGCCTGGTGTGTAAATGTTGATTGAATAACCCGGGTTTCAACCGCACCAGTTGAAAATTCCATTAAATGGGCATTTGAGTGATCCATCCAGATACCTAATTGTTTTATTGTTGTCATATTGTATTCTATTTTTAATCAAAAGCTATTTTTACTAACAGCACTTCATATCAGCAGGGTAAGATTTATAACCATTTTTTTGATAAGAAAAATCAACAAGGGGATTACTCCCCCTGCTGAATGGATTACGGATAATGGTTACGAACTTTTTTTAGTCTGCTTTTTCTTTTGCTGCTTTATTTTCGGCACCTTTTGTACCCCCTCTGTGTGTTGCTTTGATAGAAGAGAATTTTATTTTCAATCCTGCTATTTTCATGTTATCGCCTTTTGGAAG
>JANLSA010000529.1:0-5226 GCA_031362085.1 Bacteroidota bacterium
ACTCATCCCCCAATATTCATGCGTGTTTCGGGCATAGCAGTAAATACATCCGTGTTCGCAGCCCTGATAAGGATTGAGGGAATACATCATCCCCAGATCGGGGCTGGTTACTTTGTTGACTACCTTCTTTGGATTTTCATAGAAGATTTGCGTAGCAGGTGCAGAAAGCAACGGCTCATCCAGGCCTTCAATATGTTCGGTAACATACTGTGCTTTCAGAAATTTATTTTCTGATTTGATCTGTGCTCCGCGGCCTTTGAGGTATTCGTCCATTTTAAGTTAAAAGTTATCGGTTATCAGTTAATGGCATAGGCAATCATGAATCTTTAATCGTCATATTTAATCTGTTCAATAACGGATAACTAACAACGATTAACGGATAACTGATAACGAATTTAAACCTTTTCGCAAGCCAAAAAATTCCGAGTAACTTTCGCGACATAGATTGTCAGGCCTTTGCTCCGTTACACCCCAACACCCATTCAGGAACAAGCCATTCCTGCTATTTTAGAAAAAAGAGATTTGCTCGGATGTGCCCAAACAGGTACCGGAAAAACAGCTGCTTTCACCATTCCTATTTTACAGTTGATGTATGAGCAAAAACTAAAGGAACATGAACTGCGTAAACAAAATCCGGATCAGCATAAAAAACAAAATACGCATCGCATTCAGACATTAATTCTTACACCTACCCGTGAGCTTGCAATTCAAATAGGAGAAAGTATAGAAGCGTATGGTCATTATCTTCCATTTCGTCATAAAGTAATTTTTGGCGGCGTACCTCAATATAGCCAGGTACAGGCAATACGCAGTGGTGTAGATATTATAGTTGCTACGCCTGGCCGCTTGCTTGATTTGATGCAACAACGGGTTCTTTCATTAGATCAAATACAATATTTTGTTTTGGATGAAGCAGATCGTATGCTCGATATGGGTTTTATACATGATGTAAGACGCATAATAGCAACCCTGCCATCAAAAAGACAAACATTATTTTTTTCTGCTACGATGCCGAATGAAATAAAACAACTTTCGGGTATGTTACTTACCAACCCGGTAAGAGTGGAAGTAACACCTCCTGCATCAACAGTGGATATGATTCAGCAATCAGTTTATTTTGTAGAAAAACAAAACAAAATGCCGCTGCTGATACAGTTGCTGAAAGATCAGACTATAGAAACTGTTTTGATTTTTACCCAAATGAAATATGCTGCGGATAAACTGGCAAGAAGTTTAAACCAGGCTGGCATTCGAACCGAAGCGATTCATGGAAATAAAACTCAGAACGCAAGACAAAGTGCATTGAGTAATTTTAAAAACAGAAAAACAAGAGTGCTGGTGGCAACAGATATTGCAGCACGTGGAATTGATATTGATGAATTAACCCATGTATTAAATTTTGAGTTGCCGAATATTCCTGAAACTTATGTACATCGGATCGGAAGAACCGGAAGGGCAGGAGCAAGTGGTATTGCCATTTCATTTTGCGACTGGAGTGAAAAAATATTTTTGAATGATATTCAAAAATTAATTAAGAAATCGATTCCGGTTGTGAAAGGTCATCAGTTTGATAGTCCATTAATGCATAATGCACCTGAACAAACAGATAAAAAACCTGCAGCAAATTTTCCATCTGTGAGCAGGGGCAGAAGATCAAGCAGAGCATTTACACAACGCTGACAAAAAAAACAAACAATTCAGATAAAAAAGACTCCACATTGTTGTGGAGTCTTTTTTTATATAATATTTTCAACTAGAAGTTGAAATTTTAATCCTGTGGTACAAGGCATTCTTTATAAATACCCACTTCAACACCGGATCGTTGTTTTAAAATTTGTAGTAATTCTGCAGCATCTGATTCTGATACAAAAAATTCCATGATATAGGCAAATGTGCAGTTTTCATAAAATGCCTGGAATATATTCAAATGCTTGGCTTGTGGAAGCTGAGTATAGAAATCAAGATCGTTTTCGTTGTGTCCAATAAAAGCCATCACTTTTACATCGTTTTCATCTTCGTTATGTTTTTTCTTTATTTGAAAAGGTACATAACCACCAATCTGAACTACCCGTACACTATGTTCTGGAAAATGTTCAACTTTCTTATTCGTCATAAAACTAAACTGGATATCCTGTTCACTCCATTCATGAGTTGAAATATATCGAAACCTGTTTTTTGAGCCAGTTGTTTGCTGTACTAATGGAGCATCCGCTTTACTAACTTTTAATCTTTTTGCAAATTTTTCCCATTGTGGTGCAAAATCATCAGGACCAAGGGCTGTTACAAAACAAACAAACTGATATATCGTATCTTTTTTCATATTAAAAATATAATGTTGAAGGATTATTGCTAATAGAACAATCAGCAGACCGTGCAAGTTAGTTCAAATTTGCCGCATTCGAGTTTTTATTAATGGAAGCTTGTATTGATAATTCAAAAATTGATATCAATATCTACTTGAAACGAGTCATAATTTTTTTTAACTTTCGCATTCAAATTTAATTACGAATGATTAAGACAAAAAGAACAGGTGGTCAATCGATTTCAGGACAGGGGGTTAATCCAATTTTCTTACTTATCGGAATTTTATTTTTAGCTGGCAATAGTTGTTTTTCACAAACACTCTATGAGTTTAAATATTTTTTCAATGTAATGGGCACTTCAAATAATTACCAGGCTTTTTTAACAAGATATAATGATGGTAGCGGATTTTTGATTGCCCGTTATGGGGATGCTGTTTCAGGTTTTTCAAACTCGGCAATACGAATGGAATTTGAAGAAGAGTATGGGAAAGACGGAAATGGCAAAACGGACAGCAGTCTTATTATACTCCGGGCTGTTGATGCAAAAGTCGCTTTATTAGAATCGGGTACTCATAATCCGGGTTATGATGATAAAATAAATGAATATCTCAATTACCGTGGCGAGTTGTTATGTTTTCAAAAAAACAAACAAACAAAATTTTATGAACCGATTTCTGTTTTTTCACCTTACAATAGTTCTGAAAAAAATGGGATAATTAAAGAAACAAATCTTTTAAATAAAATAACGCTTAAAGAATCTCTAATCCGTCAGTATTTTAGTTCTTCTGATCCATTTTATCAATTCATAATTCAGGAACGAAATAAAATTACACCTGTTTTAAATACGGGAAATCCAAAAGGAAATTCTCCTAAAGGTTCCGGAAAAGATCAAGCTAATTCTACAATCGATATTGATTTTCCAAAAGGAACCGGAGCAGGTTCCCCCAAAGATCCAAAAATTACAATTCCCGGAACGATAAAACCGGCAACAGCAAAAACAATTTCATTGAAAACAGGGATCAAACCAAAACTGTTTTTAGTAATTGTAGCCAATACAAATGATATCAGCATTGGTAATAGTTGTTTAGTTGATAAAAATGCAACGTATAAAACATTTCAGCAGATTGCAGAATATTTAAAAATCAAACTAGTTCCAAAACTCATTTTTGGAAAGACATACAATAAAAAAAATGTTAACCTTGCTTTAAAATCAATTGTTCCATCTGTTAATGATATTATTGTTTTTTATTATACAGGTCATGGGTTTAATAAAACAGAAGATGATAAATCATTTCCGAATCTGGATTTGCGTGCAAAAAGTTTTCAACCCTATGGTGGAGCAAATGCTTTAAATATTGAAGATGTTTTTGAACAAATAAAAAAGAAAGGAGCAAGATTAAATCTTGTATTCAGTGATTGCTGCAATTCCGATCCGGGCCAGGCAAGTAATACAATAACTGATATTGCTACAACCCGGGGCGCATCACTTGGCTGGAAAATGGAAAACTGCGAAGCACTTTTTATGCGTGCAGAAAAACAATCTCTCTTAATGACAGCTGCAGCAAAAGGAGAATTATCGGCGGGCAATACAAATATCGGCGGTATATTCACTTTCAATTTTCGGGAGTCGTTAGAAAAATATATGGGTCCATTTTATCAGGATATCACCTGGGAAGATGTAATGGCGGGTGTAAAAAAACAAACCATATCAAAAGCTTCCCGAACTTTATGCCCGCAAACGGATAACACATATAAACCCTGTGCACAGACGCCGGTTTTTAAAACAGAGTGATAAATTGAAGGAACAGATTTTATTTCTTATTAAAAATGGATCTGATGAAAATTAAAAAACTCGTTTTCTTTTTACTATTATTTTTTTTCTTACGATATGCTGAATCGCAAACGCCTGCTATACAAAACAACACTACTATTAACAAAGGAAATACCTATGCACTTATTGTTGGTGTTTCAAACTATGAAAGTATTGGGATAAAAAAATTACGGTTTTCTACAAAAGATGCGCAGAATTTTAACGACTATCTTTTATCTAAAGCCGGCGGCTCAGTACCGGAAGAAAATATAAGATTATTGCTGGATTCAGCTGCAAGTTTTGCTGCTATTTATAAAGAATTGAAATGGCTGATTCGAAAAGCAAAAAAAAATGATCTTGTATATTTTTATTTTTCCGGACATGGAGACATGGAAAACACCACCATATACAAACTCGGCTTTTTACTTGCACAAAATACACCCCGTACAAATTATATTAATAATGCTTTGCGGATAGAAGATTTGAATTATTATGCGAATACTCTTTCCACAAAAAATGAAGCTAAAGTAATTTTAATAACCGATGCTTGTCATTCCGGAAATCTTGCTGGAAATGATTTCAGGGGAAATCAACTGGTAGGAGATCAATTGCGGGCAGTGGAAAACAATGAAATTCGGATTACCTCCTGCGGACCCGATGAGCTATCTGCCGAAAACGCAGAATGGGGAAATGGCAGCGGAGTATTTTCTTATTATTTACTCAATGGCTTAAAGGTCCTTGCCGATGCTGACAAAAACGGGAAAATTACATTAACTGAACTTGAAAGTTTTCTCAAATCAAAATTTGCGGATGATGAAATTTTGAAAAGAGATGATCTCAAACAAACCCCAATTTTAAATGCGTCTAATAAAAGCTTTGAAATGGCTGAGGTTGATAATTCAATCACAGACTCAATAAATAAGAAGTTCATAATGGCCATGACTTTGCAAAAAAAAGAAACAGGTACAGAGGTAGAACAATTACAAAAATATTTTTATAAGTTATTCAAATCAAAGAATCTCGAAGAGCAATTTGATTTTGTTCAATTAGATTCCTTACCAAAAGAAAAAATTGATTTTGCATTACTGAAACAATTTGGCGATAAAAACCTGG
>JANLSA010000013.1:0-15584 GCA_031362085.1 Bacteroidota bacterium
GATTTTTATGCAAACAACTATAGGAACCGATATTAATAAAGCTGCTGCATTACTTAAAAATGGTGAACTGGTAGCAATACCAACCGAAACAGTGTATGGTCTTGCCGCCAATGCATTGGATGAAAATGCAGTGTTGAAAATTTATCATGCTAAAAACCGCCCCCGTTTTAATCCTTTGATACTCCATGTTGCATCCATCGATAAATTAAAAGAGTATGCAGAAGAAATTCCGGATGCTTGTATGAAATTGGCTTCTGCATTTTCGCCTGGGCCTATTAGTTTTTTATTAAATAAGAAAAATACAGTTCCTGATTTAATTACTGCCGGTAGCAAAAAAGTAGTGATCCGAATTCCGAATCATCCCGTACTGCTTGAATTATTAAATCAAATTAATTTTCCACTGGCAGCGCCAAGTGCCAACCCTTCAGGTTTTGTAAGCCCAGTAACTGCGAAACATGTGTATGAAGGTTTGCAGGGAAAGATTCCCTATATATTGGACGGTGGTGATTGTAGTGTGGGGCTGGAATCAACTATTGTTGGATTTGAAAATGGTAAAGTATTTATTTATAGGTTAGGCGGTATTTCAAAAGAAGCTATCGAAACTATTTTGGGAAAAGAAGTTGAATTAAAATTATCACATTCAACTTCAGACACACCGGGACAATTAAAAAGTCATTATGCAACTTCTACACCTCTTTATTTTGGAAATGCAGAAGACCTGATAAAAAAATTTGCAGATAAAAATTTTGTTGTAATTACATTGGATAAGAAGTTTTCTGCCATTATTTCTTCTATGCAATTTCAGTTGTCGGCTAATGGTGATTTGAATGAGGCTGCGAGAAACCTTTTTAAAACCTTGCGGTTGGCTGATGAATTAAATGCGGATTTAATAATTGCTGAAACGATGCCGGATAAAGATTTGGGTGCAGCAATCAATGACCGGTTGCAAAAAGCACAACATATAAATAAAGTCATTTAATCATATGTAGTTTGAAATAATACCGGAAAATTTTTTTTCAATTTTGCCTGTTGTCTGCTACTGATGTTTTCAAAAAGTTTTTTATGTTTTTCCAGACAGAGTTCGGTTAAAGCTTTCTTTTGCCCATTCGCAATTTCCTTTAAAATCACTTCAAAAACGACAGCTTGGGGTTCTCCATCCTTTATCAATTTTATTGCGTCATACATTTTACCGGTACCCGTATAACTTTTAAATAACCGTTCGCGGATATAATTTGCTAAATCATCTGAACTGATTGTATCTCTGCCGGCGGAAATAATTCCGGATTGATTGACTTTAATTGTAATAACTTTTTGAGCTGATGGAAATGAAATTGCAGAAATATTTTTTGTGAAAAGCAAAAAGGTTGAAAAGAAGAATAAACATCCAACTATTGCTGAATAGCGATAAGAACGTAAAAGAGTGATTCTTTTTAGTCTTTCATTGAAAAAATAAAAAGAACAGATAAAAGATCGCGACAAATGCTTCATAGTAGCAATACAGGTTGGTAAAAAAAATTATTTCAAATACTTTCCAAAAAATTCCATACTCCGCTGCCAGGCTAGTTTTGCAGCAGCTTCATTATACCTTGCCACAGATGTGTCGTTATGAAATGCATGGTTCACACCTTCATATATATACTGTTCATACACAATGTTATTTTTCTTTAATGCTGCTTCATACGCAGCAGCACCTGCATTTACTCTTTCATCCAAACTTCCATAATGTAACTGTACTGCGCATTTTATTTTTGCAACTTCTTCATCGGCTGGTTGTCTGCCATAAAAAGCAACGGCCGCTTTTAATGAAGGAATATTCACTGCAAGATTATTTGACATGGCACCTCCCCAG
Organism: Bacteroidota bacterium; assembly: GCA_031362085.1. GTDB lineage: Bacteria > Bacteroidota > Bacteroidia > Chitinophagales > Chitinophagaceae > VBAR01. Next base: position 1,850 of record JANLSA010000013.1, read on the forward strand.
CAAAAACCAACACAACCCGCCTTACCATTGTAATCTTTCCGTGTACTTAAATAGTCAAACGCATTTATAAAATTCTGTAGATTGTTTTCCGGTTTTAGTTCCTGAAATTTTATTCTTGCTTCATCTTCTGTAGCAGGCAAAGTACCAAGGGCAGATAGAGCATTCGGAGCTATTGCAAGATAACCGGCTTTTGCAGCACGCCGCGCCACATCTTCTATATGTGCATTGAGTCCGCGGTTTTCATGAATAACGATTATGGCTGAATATTTTTTTTCTTTTTCAGGTCTTGCTATATAGGCACTCATTGTATTGGGTACTCCTGCAAAAGAAATTGTTTCTGTAAATAAATCATCATCTGATGTAGTGCCGGCACTAATATAATCGTTTTCTATTTGTGATAAAACCGAAGAAGCAATCGCCATACTTCCTGTAATTAACGTGAGCCGTTTTATAAAATCACCTCTTGAAATATTGGGTGAATGTATATATTCGTCGTAGAGATTGACAATGTGCTGATCCATATTGTTAATTTTCAGGAAATGAAAGTTACGTGATTCTTTCAGAAAAAGGGTCAAAGGGTTTGTTGTAAAGAAGTAAATCCTAACTTTGCCATCACAAAAAAAAATAATTATGAAAATAAAATTTCTTCTTTTTGCGGTTACGATACTTGCAATAGCATCTTGTAATAATTCTGCTGACAGTAATACGGACGCCACAAAAGATACTGCATCACACGATGCTGATCATCAAATGCCAGCTACAACGGCTGTACCTGAAGTTGAAAATCCTCCGGCAGGAGCAAAAGTTTTTTTTAAAAATTTAAAAGCGGGTCAAACAATTTCTTCACCCTACAAACTGGAAATGGGAGTGGAAGGTATGAAAATTGATACAGCTGGGCCTTTGGTTTCTGGTTCAGGGCATCATCATTTAATGATAGACGGACCGGATTCTTTAGAGAGAGGATCTGTTGTAAAAAAAGATTCAGTGAATATTCATTTTGGAAAAGGACAAACAGAGTATGAACTAAAACTTACACCCGGTAAACATAAACTTACATTACAACTTGCGGATGGTATTCATCGCTCCTATGGCGGCCAGGTAAGTGCAACAGTTGAAGTGAATGTGAAGCAGTAAAAAAAAATTTAATTTAATAAAAAAAAGGTGATTGAATTTCAACCACCTTTTTTTATTGTTATATAGCGAACAGGTTAGTGTTTATTTCGGCATTACCATGCCTTCAGTGACTTTATTTATCGGTGCACGGTCATAATAATTACCAACAAAATCAACTTTGCCGGCATCATTCAGATGGTTTACGCTATGAAGCCAGAACATGATCTTTTTCCCATTTTTATATTTTGCGTTTACCAATGTCCAGTATAAAATCCATTTTCCAGTTGGTGCATATTTGCTTTGTTGTTCATTGGCCAGTACAGGCACAATGATTGGTTCATCAAAACTAAGCGAATCAATAATGCTCCACCGGCTTTTCCAATAATCCTGAACAGCTTTTTTCCCAACCAGGCTATCTCCGCCAGACCAGGTATAACGGATATTATCATCAAAATTTGCAGTCATACCATCAATATCGCCTTTGGCAAAAGCAGCATAAGAACTTTTAACTCCATCTGCTGAACTCATGTCCATAATTTCCATTGCGGCTTTTTTATCGCTTGAAGAAACTGTGGTGGTTGCTGCTGGTTCATCTTTTTTGTCATTATCACACGCAGATAATGCAATAGAACTGATTACGAAAAGAAGAATTTTTCTCATACAAGTTGTTTTTAAAATTAAAAATGTTTTAGTCTTTATTAAGGGGATTCGTAATATTCATAAAGTTGCGGGGTGGGAACAAATGTAGAGACATTTTTAGTTAACGAAAAAAAAAGTATTAAACAAGTTCTTCAAACTGTCCGCTTTTTTTGTTTTTACGGACATTGTCCCAATTAAAAAATTTTCCATTCATAACGATATAAACTCCGTAAGCTAAGGTTTGAACAAAAGCTAATGCACTTCCAAGATTAAATAAACCATCTGAGCTTCCGAATTTATATGGAATCATTGCACCGGTAATTACTATTGTTTTATTTTTTACTTTATCTGCAAGTACGGCTGCCGTTTCGGTCATGGTATCAGTACCATGTGTAATTACTATTTTATCTTCATCTGCACGATTGCATTGAAATACGATTTGTTCCCTTTCATCGAGTCCCATTTCCAGACTGTCGATCATCATCAATGTTCTAATATCTACCTCCACATTGCAACGGCCCAATTTCAGCATTTCAGGTAAATGGGTATCCTGGAAAAATAATGCTCCATCCAGTTCATTATATTCTTTATCGAAAGTGCCGCCGGTTATAAAAATTCTGATTGACATAGCATGTATTTGTTCGGATAAAATTAAGGAAAGGGATTGATTGAAAAGGTAATGGATTTATTATGCAACGAAAATGAGCTTCCAGTTGTCGGATTTCTGGTTAAGCAGAAAAAAATCTAATTTTAATATTCAAACCGCTTAGCCATGAATCAACTTATCTCTTTTATGAAAACATTTCTTACCATTACGGCAGTAATGCTGCTTGTGTTTGTTAGTTGCCAAAAGCCAATCAATCGAATTGACCCAATACCCAACCCGAATCCAAATCCAACAACAGAGGCGCAGGTAAATGATAATGAAATGGTGACTGCTTCTGTAAATGGGATCATCGTAAATGAAAATAATATTCCTGTTCAGGGTGCTACAGTAAAAAGTGGAGCAAATACAACCACTACTGATCGGTATGGGAGGTTTCGTTTTTCAAATATCAGTTTATCAAAAGCAAATGGTACGGTGAAGGTGGAACAGAATGGTTATTTCAATGCATACCGAACTTTTATTACAACTGCAAGCCGGATTCACAATGTTCGCATTCAATTAATACCCAAACCCAATTCGGGAAATTTTTCCGGGGCAAGCGGAGGAACTATAAATATTGCTGGTGGTGGAAAATTAGTAATACCAACAGCTGCAGTTACTGATGCAGGTGGCACGGCCTATGCAGGAACAGTAAATGTTTCTATGACATGGATCGATCCTACCGCATCAAATCTCAGTTCAATCGTAATGGGGGATTTGAGAGGAATAACAACAGGCGGCTTTGAAAGAGGGCTATCAACTTATGGAATGCTTGGAGTAGAATTAACAGGATCAGGTGGACAATCCTTAAAAATTGCTACAGGCAAAACAGCAGAATTAACCTTTCCGATACCGGCTTCATTAAATGGTAGTGCGCCGGCAACCATTGATCTCTGGCATTTTGATGAAGCTACTGCAAGATGGAAACAGGAAGGTACCGCTACAAAAACAGGAAGTAATTATATCGCTAATGTCAGTCATTTTTCTTTCTGGAATTGTGATGCGCCATTTCCATTGATTGATTTGTGCATGACTTTGGTTAAGTCTCCCGAAAGCGAACCATTGAATAATGTACAGGTGCGTATTACCCGAACTGCAACGAATACGTATGGTTATGGACGTACAGATTCTTTAGGAAAACTTTGTGGTAAAGTGCCAAAGAATGAACCCATGGTACTCGAAGTTTTGGATCAATGCAACGCCGTAGTTTACTCACAAAACATCGGACCTTATAGTGCCAATACAGACTTGGGAACCGTAGCAGTAAATATGCCCACTGCAAATACATTAACCATAACCGGAACCGTTAAAAATTGTGCAAATGCAAATGTTACAAACGGTGCTGCAATTATATATGTAAACGGGGGCTATACATATACTGCACCCGTAATTAACGGAGCTTTTACTTTAACCATTGTTCGATGTGCAACCGGTACTCTAAATTTTACTGTAGTAGGAATTGATTATACAGCATTGCAACAAAGCGGACCGGTAGCCGGTAGTGGTAATAACGGATCTGTTAATGTTGGAACCGTTCAGGCATGTGGTACATCATCAGTTGAGTTTGTAGAATATTTGGTTGATGGAAATCCTGTAAGTTTTACTGCACCCCCGGATAGTATTATTGCATACCTCAATGCAACAACCCGACAGGTTTACGCTGTGCGGTTTAACCCACCGGGCACTAATAATTCCGGATCGTTTTCATATACTGATTTGTTAGCAGTTGGAACAACACCATTATTAAATTGCTATATCAGCTCCGGGGGAAACACATCGCAACAAATAGTATCTCCTTCACCATTAATAAATATTACAGCAGTCGGCCCCGTGATTACTGGTTTTATTGAAGGTAATTTTAATGTGCAGATGAATTTTTCGGGCACACCGCGAACAGTGGTATGTACATTCAGGGTGCGACGGTATTGATAGCTTTCAATAAAAAATATTTTAAAGGTTGCAGTAATGCAACCTTTTTTTATTTCAAATAAAAATCATCTGTATCAAAATTAAAATACCGTAAATTTAAAAATCCGTTTTTACCAAAATAATTGCAATGAAAAAAAATAGAAATTTTAACCGCCGGGAGTTTGTAAAAACTGCGGCTGCTGCATCCGTAGCATTTACAATTATCCCCAGGAATGTTTTAGGTGGTCCGGGTTTTATAGCGCCAAGTGATAAAATTAATATTGCCTATATCGGCTGCGGTACACAGGGACTGGCTGAAATGTGTGAACTGATTACCAATCCTGAAATTCAGATTGTTTCAGTATGCGATCCGAATAAATTCAGCACCGATTATATTGACTGGAATGCTACCCGCATAAAAGGTGCCATCGGAAAATTGTTTGATAAACCGGACTGGGGCAGTAATTATAATGGAATACCCGGCGGAAGGGATATTGGAAAAGAAGTAGTGGATACGTATTATTCAAAAAAATCAGGAAGCAGTTATAAAGCTTGCTCATCTTATATTGATTTTCGTGAGTTGCTGGAAAAAGAAAAAGATTTTGATGCTGTAAAAATTATGACACCTGATCATCTGCATGGATATATTTCTGTTGCAGCCATGAAAAAAGGAAAACATGTGGTGATACATAAACCAATTGCCAACCGTATGTATGAAGCAAAATTGGTAATGGAAACTGCAAAGAAAACAGGGATGAGTACACATTTACTTGCCTGGAGTAAACGCAGTGGAAATGATTTGGTAAAAAAATGGATTGATGAAGGAATGATTGGTAATCTGAAAGAAATTCATAACTGGAGTAATCGTCCGGTATGGCCGCAATGGACTGCGAAACCAAAAGATACACCACCGGTTCCGGATGGATTTAATTGGGATCTGTGGTTGGGTCTTGTACCCGATCGTCCTTATCATCCGAACTATACGCATAATGTTTTTCGTGGCTGGTACGATTTCGGTGGTGGAGCAATTGCTGATATGGGACATTATAGTTTATGGCCAATGTTTCTTACTCTCGGCATAAACACAGCACCTTATTCAGCTGAAGCATTTGGTACAACAACAAGAATTGTGGAAGCAAATATTTCCCGTCCACATATCAATGATGTTGCATTTCCTGTTTCAAGTATTACACGGTTTAAATTTCCGAAGCAGGAAACATTACCTGCATTTGAATTATTCTGGTATGATGGTGGAATGAAACCAAATACACCGGAAGAATTGGGAGATGCATCTCTTGAGGCAGAAGGAATGCTATTTGTTGGTGATAAAGGAAAAATTCTTGCGGGTTTCCGAACAGAAAATCCAAGACTGTTGCCGGATAGTAAAATGAAATCGTATATGGAAGGCAAAGAAGTTTATAAAGAAAATATTGAAAACGGTGGCCCGCAATGGATCAGTGCTTTTAAAAATAAAACGCAGTCACCCGGGAGTTTTTTAAATGCAGGTGCGGTTACAGAAACAATTCTGCTGGGAGCAGTTGCACTGCAGGCAAGAAAAAAAGTATTGTATGATTCTCTGAATATGAAAATAACCAATGATGCGAATGCGAATAAGTTTTTGTATAGGGAATACCGTGCAGGCTGGGAAATGTAGATTATTAAAAATTTCAAATTTCAAATTTCAAATTGCAGATTTTCATGCTGCTTAAATCATTGTTTTAAAACTATTTTATCATGGACAGAAGAAATTTTTTAGAGACATCAGTAACACTTGGCGCAGCCGGATTAATTACACCATCACTATTAAATGAAAATACTATGATCGAAAATAAATCTGTAGTTAAAGATGATATCTCCATTGCACAATGGGCATTGGTGGAAGAAATAAGAGCAGGTAAATGGAAGAACCTTGATTTTCCCCGCATAGCAAGAGAAGATTTTGGTGTGAATGGAATTGAATTTGTAAATACGTTGTTTGATGTACCAACAGAAGACTATTTGAAGAAATTAAAAAAGAATGCAGAAGACCATGGAGTAACGATGGTACTCATCATGTGTGACCAGGAAGGTGATGGTTGTGCTGATACTAAAGCAGGACAAAAACAATTTGCCATCAATCACCGAAAGTGGGTTGACATTGCTCATTATCTTGGTTGCCATGCAGTACGTACCAATTGCCGCGGCCCAGTTAATGCAGATAAGAAAGAAGCATTAAAATGGTCAACGGAAGCGTATAACCAATTACTGGAATATGCTAAGCCGGCAAACATAAGTATAGTGATAGAAAATCATGGTGGAGTTTCAAACGATGCAGACTGGATGGTGGACTTAATGAAGAAAGTAAATAATAAAAGTTTTGGCACATATCCAGATTGGAGAAGGCCGTCACCTGAGTTTGATAATTATGAGTATCTCAGAAAAACATTGCCTTATGCAAAAGGAATGTCGTACCGTAATCAGCCAACAGAAGAACTTACTGCAAAGATGATACAGTTAAGTAAAGATGGAGGTTATAAAGGCTGGTATGGAATTGAATCGAGTGGGAGAGAAGAAATTAAAAAAGGGATTGAGTTGCTGAAGAAATATTTGTTGAATCAATAAAAAATTTTTTCTTTCTCCTTTCTTATAACGCCGTTTACCCGACAATATCAGTGAACCCACCTTTGCTTAAGCTTCGGCGGGTAAGCATGATGGCGGCGAGCAGGCGGGATTGTGACATTATGAAAAAATGAGTAATTGAAGTTAATCAAAAACTAAGTTAATCTATTGGCAGGTTCATCTTCTTCAGAAAAGTATTATATCGTGGATCATTCACTAGGTTTTTTAGAAGAGGATCATCTTTGATAAAAACTAACCAACCGTCTTTTTTATTAAATGCACTTTCCAGTTGCATAAATGCCATTTCTTTTTCTCCCCGGAAGGCATGAAGTTGTGCCAGCAGATAGCTCCATTCATTCTGATATTTATCTGTAAACTCTTTCATCATTTGATCTGCTTCATTCTTGCGGCTCAATGCATGATAAGCCAAAGCTAATCCGAAGGTTTTAAACGGTTCATTGTTTTCTTGCTTCATTTCGGAAAGAGCAATTTCTGGTTTACCCTTTAATAAATAAATTACACCCAGGTACATATGTGCCCGTTGAAATTTGGGATCTAGTGCTAAGATTTTTTTGTAAAGAACAATAGCTTCTTCATAGTGATTAGAACGAATCAGGTTTTGTCCTTTTGAAATATAGGTGATAACTTTCAACGGGTCAATCTCCAGAGATTGTTTGAAATATTGGTTGGCTTCATCCCTTTTACCTAAAGTAGTAGCCAGTCCTCCCAAACTCCTTAACACTTCAGCATTTCCCGGTCCCAAACTAAGGGCCTTCTGATAAGTTGCTTCCGCTTTTCCCCATTCAAAATCATGATAATATTCAACACCCGCCAACACTGAATAACCTTCGGCTTGATTATCATCCAATGATATAGCTTTTAAAGCAGCTTTCCGTGCTTTTTCGTATCCTTCATTTTGTTCTATATAATTTTGCCAGGATTGTCTTGAATAAGTTCTTGCAATGACTCCCCACACCCTTGCATCGAGTGAATCGATAACCATGGCTTGAAAATAAAAATCGAGGGCTTTGACAACATTTTCTTTATCCAACTTATCAAAAAAATAATTTCCCTGCAGAATGAGATTATGAACTTCAATGTTGGAAGAAGAAGCTGCACTGGATGGAGCTGTAAGTAGCTTTAATTTTAATTGCATTACTACTGCTCCTGCAATTTCATCCTGTAATTTAAAAAGACTATCTAAGTCGCGGTCATAGGTTTCGCTCCACAAATGTGTGCCGTCAGTTGCTCTTATTAATTGGGCTGTTACCCGAATCTTATTTCCATCTTTGCGAACGCTGCCTTCTAAAATATGTGCAACACCTAATTTCTGGGAAATGCTTCTTAAATCTTCATTCTTTCCTTTGAAAGAAAAAGAGGAAGTACGGCCAATCACTTTCAGTTCCGGAATTTTTGCAAGCAGATTCAGTAATTCTTCACTTAATCCATCAGAGAAATATTCCTGGTCTTTGGCGGCACTCATATCAACAAAGGGAAGTACTGCAATTGATTTATCAGAAGCAGAATCATTCTTTGCAAAGAAATTTTTATAAATAAAAAATGATGCAACAACTATTATAATGAATGAAAGAGCTGCAATTATATTTCGCTTCCGGACATTTTTTTTCTTCAGTTTCCCTTCCATCTTTTTCCGCTGCGGTATAAACAATCCTTCGTTGGTCAGTGCAAACACTTCCATTGGCTTACCCACATTCTTAAAATGAAATTGCCCAAGCGATTTAGTAGTGATGGAATCATTGTTCTTTATTTTATTATGAACTTCTTCGGAAATAAGAATGGTATTTTCCTGTCCCAGCGACTGAACCCTTGAGGCTACATTCACGCCGTCACCCAATGCTTTTTCATTTTCAAAAAAAACTTCGCCGATATGTAAGCCGATGCGAAGCGGCACAACAGGTTCAGTTCTCAATTCTTTTTGTACTTCTAAGGAACAATTAACCGCATCGGTGACACTTGAAAAAATACAAAGGCTTCCATCACCATAATAATTTATTACCTGTCCATTGAATTGACTTACATATTTTTCAAGTGTAGTATTATAATGTTTAATAACCGCCACTGCTTTCTCTTCGTTATGCTGCATCATGGCCGTGTACCCGACAATGTCGGTAAACATGATAGCAGCGAGCTGGCGGGTTTGACTTTGCATCTTGTATAACAATCAGGATTTAATATACCACAATATGCCAAATTTTTCTATAACTGGTTTTTGTTTTACAGTGATTTAAGATTCTTTCTTCTGATCTCAAACAACTTATTGAGTTCGGGTTTGTCAAAAGCTTTTTTCAATGCAGGGTGGTCAGGATAATCTTCCGGCAATGCAATCCGGGAGTAAAACACAAGAGTAACGTCACGGGATGCATATGCTTTTTCAATTGATTCAGCAGCTTTATCCCACATCCCTAAATCCAGATAGAGCTCTGCTAATCTTGATGAGGCATGATTTGTCATTTTACTCATGTTTGAGATAGCAAGATCTGTTTCTCCTTTCGCAATTGCGATACTTGTTTTTATTTCAATAATAAATGGGTCATTCTCTGTAAGTTTCTTTAAAATTTCTTCAACTTTTTCTGGTTGATTTAATTTAAGATGGGTCCAGCTCAATGATGCAATAATACCTATAGAAGTGAAGCCCTGTAAATCCAATGCTAAAAAATCATTTGCAGTTTGGATAACTTTTTCGTAATCTTTAAAAATAAAATAAGCCATTGCCAGGTTTCCATAATTGATACCATGCAGAGGATCCAGCTCCACTGCTTTCGATTCCATTAGAATGGCTAGTTTTTTATTTAAAACAATCTGATAATAATCACCAATGAAATTATACATCTCTGCGTCGTTGGGACTTATGGCCAGTGATTTATTAAATGCCTCATCAGCCGCATCCCAATCCCAATCGTAATAAGCTGCAATTGTTCCCAGCACGGATAATGCCTCAGCATTATTGGAATTTAATTCCAGGGCTTTCTGGGCTTCCTGTTTTGCTGAACTCATCAATTCTTTGGCATTAAAATCTATTGAAAAATTAGGAATGATGGAAAGAGTTCTTCCAAGTCCGGAATGAGCTGGTGAAAAAACAGGATCATATTTTATAGCTTCCTCAAATAATTTTTTTGCGTTGAGCAGGTTCTCTATCCCACGAAGAGAAAGTTTTTGCCGGGCACGGAGATAACTTGAATAAGCTTTCGGATTAGTAGTAGCTGCTGCTACCAATTCTTTATCATGCAGCAGGTGCACATTTAAAGCTGTGACAATTGCTTTTGTTATTTTATCCTGTACGCCAAATATATCAGTGAGTTCTATGTCAAAAGTTTCTGTCCATAAATGAAAGCCATCTTCTGTATTGATCAACTGTGCAGTGATGCGTAATTGATTTCCTGATTTACGAAGACTACCTTCTAGTATCGTACTCACTCCCAGTTCATCACCGATGGTTTTTAGATTTTTATTTATTCCTTTATAAGAAAATGAAGAAGTTCTTCCGGCAACTTTTAAACCTGAGATCTTTGCCAGGGCATTGATCAGCTCTTCAGATAATCCATCACTGAAGTATTCCTGGTCTTTATCCGGACTCATATCAGTAAAAGGGAGTACGGCTATGGACTTGTCTTTCGGCCCGGCTGAAGTTTTTTCTGTAAAGAAATTTTTATAAATAAAAAAAGTGGCTACAACTATTATGATTATTGAAAGAGCTGTAATGATATTTCGTTTCTGAACATTTTTTTTCTTCAGTTTGCCTTCCATCTTTTTCCGCTGCGGTACAAACAATCCTTCATTGGTCAGTGCAAACACTTCCATTGCCTTGCCTACGTTCTTAAATTCAAAATGTCCCAATGATACTGTCGTAATGGAAGCATTGTTTTTTATTTTATTATGAACTTCTTCAGAAATAAGAATGGTATTCTCCAATCCTAGTGATTGAACTCTTGAAGCCACATTCACTCCATCACCCAACGCTTTTGCATCTTCAAAAAAAACCTCGCCAATATGTAAACCAATTCGTAGGGGAACCACAGGATCGTTCTTTAATTCTTTTTGAACAAGTAAAGCACAATTGGCAGCATCAGTGGCACTGGAAAAAATGCAAAGACTGCCGTCGCCATAATAATTTAATACCTGACCATTATATTGACTTACATATTTTTCAAGTGTGGCATTGTAATGTTTGATAACCGCCACAGCCTTCTCTTCGCTTTGCTGCATCATAGCTGTGTACCCGACTATATCGGTGAACATAATAGCGGCAAGCTGGCGGGATGGAGACATGATTTATTTGACGAATAATCTCTATTTTAAATACTCACTTATTTTTAAACTAATAAATTCTTTTACACTATCCCATGTTTGTTTTTTTAAACTGATCGGGTCTTCGCTTTCTTCAGCATCTGCAAAATAGGTAATTGCCTGCGGAACGGTGATTAATAAGTTTTGAGATGCATATTTTTCTTTATGAAGTTGATGTTTTTTTTAATTCTTTTTTATAAGTAATACTCAAAGCATAACATCTAAAGTCCTTAAGTGGCTTACCAGTTACGGCACTTGCTAAATACAAGTTACGTTCAGATAAAAATTTTGCGTTGAGTAATACTTCTGTAATTTTTTCATCGCCGTAATAGCGGCGGCAATTTCGGATGTCATCCACATCGCCTCGTTCAAATACCCTTTCAATTACAAAATTCGCTTTAGCATCGTAGTTAATATTTTCAAATACAACATCCCAGAAAATTCGTTTATTAAATATTGGTTTAGGTTTATCCGACATGGTATAAAGATATTACTTATTTAATTTTAATACTTACCCAATAATGCTGTGTGCCTGACAATATCAGTAAACATAATAGCGGCGAGCTGGCGTGATTGAGACATTTATAAATTTAAAATAATCTATTCAGGGAAATTCATTTTTTTAAGAAATGGTTGAAAGATTGGATCAGTTCTTATGAATGTGCAAAGCGGATAAGCTTTCATGCAAACAAGTATGGTATCACGATGATCAAATGCCTGCTCTAAATATTCGATAGCCTTGTCGACATCTTTTGAAAAATATGCAACGCAACACAAATAAGAGGCGGAAATATATTCTGTTTTTGAACGCAAAATTAATTCATCCATTATATTTTGTATTTCAGAAATGTTGTCTGTAAGCGAATAGATCCTGCATAATTCAACTAATGATAATGGTTGTCGGGATGAAAGTATGACCGCCGTTTTCAATGCTTCAATAGCTTCGGCATATTTATTTAATCCTGCCAAGCTTAATCCTAAACTTCTGTAACCGGGGTAGGAATTTTCATCCAACTCTATAGCCATTTTACTAGCATGATATCCTTCTTCAAACCTATTGGCCATAATATACATGAGTGATAATATATGATGTGATATGGAAACCAGTGGTTCCAGGTTTTCGGCCGCATTCTTTGCCTCATTTATCGCTTCTTCGTCATTTCTTTCTACAAAAGACAAATAATAACTATAATAATACCGGGCAGGTGCATAATTAGGATAGGTGGAAAAAACAAGTTTAAACCATTTTTTTGCGTCCGTCCAATTCCAGTCATAAAAAGTACTGATAAAAGCGAGTACAGTATAAGCTTCTGATTGTGATGATTGAAGTTGGATTGCTTTTTCCGCATAGAGTCTTGCTTTCGGCATTGCATCATGTGGGGGCATTAAACAGTATAGAGCCAGAATGCAATAAGCATCTGCCATGCCTATGTAGGCAAGCGAAAGATTTGGATCTTTTTCCAAAGCCATCTGAAAATATTCAAATGATTTTATTATACCCGGGCCACGTTTGTTTGAGTAAAAACGGCCTTTTAAATACAGGTCATAGGCCTCATGATTTTCGGTTGGGTTTTTATAGATAATCGCTTTTTCTTTTTCAAGTAAAGTAATTTTTAATTTTTCGGTAATAGCCAATGCAATCTCATCCTGTATTGCAAAAATGTCAATTATTTCCCGATCAAATCTTTCAGACCAGAGATGAAATCCGTCTTCTGCATTGATCAATTGAACCGTAATACGAAGCCTGTTACCTTGTTTACGTACACTGCCTTCCAGAACGGTACGTACATGTAGTTTTTCTGCCACTTCTTTTATGTCAATGTTTTTTCCTTTAAATTGAAAAGAAGAAGTGCGGCCCGCAACTTTTAAATCTTTTAAATTAGCTAAAGAGTTAAGAATTTCCTCTGACATTCCATCACTGAAATATTCCTGCTCCGGGTCATTACTCATGTTTACAAAAGGCAGAACTGCAATGCTTTTTTTTGTTGATTTTATTATTTCTATCAACTCAGGATTAAAAGTATCATCTGACAATGGAGTAAGTACTTCAAAAATTTTAACCAGTCCTTTTACATTTTTAAGTGTTTCTTCTTTGATAAACCTTGTTTTAATTCCATGTTTATTTACTACATTGTCATGTACCGATTCAGAAACATAAATACTTCCCGGGTTTGCAATGGCTTGTATTCTTGAAGCAATATTCACCCCATCACCAAACACATCATCGTTTTCAAAAACAACTTCACCTAAATGAATACCGATGCGTAATTGAAAATCTTTTGCAGCAGTACAATCTTCCTGAATTTTTAGTGCTGCATTTACAGCATCACTCACCGTATTGAAACTGGCCATTACTCCATCACCCAGTTCTTTTATCCACCGCCCATTAAATTTTTCAAAGATTGGTTTTTGTAACTCTCTATTCTTCTTTAATAAGTCAAAAGCTTTTTGTTCGTCATTTCCCATTAATGCCGTGTACCCGACGATGTCGGTGAACATAATGGCGGCGAGCTGACGGGATTGAGA
>JANLSA010000055.1:0-5427 GCA_031362085.1 Bacteroidota bacterium
GTTTTTTAATCACATTTTTTTTATCAAATCTTTTCTTTCATAGTTTTCTCAATATTTTTATCTGGTATCAGCCACATAATAGCGACCAATATTATCAAGGCTACTGATATATACTTATTAAAAAATGCAACAGGGATGGCAAGTATATTAAGGACGCTGGATAGTAATCCCTTTTTGGATTGTTTTTGTAAAACTTCATGAAGATCACTATTGCCGGGGTTGCTCCTTTTTATTATTGTTAGAAGAATGTAATAAGCAGTTCCACAAAAGTTGGCCAGTAAGGCATATATAGCAACCGTTGTTTTCTCAAAATGATTTTCTCCCATCCAGGCTGTTGCAAATGGCAGAAGGGAGAGCCAGAACAATAAATGCAGATTTGCCCACATAATGCGACCAGTTACTTCTTTTACTGTGTGTAGTAAATGATGGTGAGCACCCCAATAAATTCCCAGATTGATAAAACTGATTACGTAACTTCCTAATACGGGCCATAGAGGTTTCAGTGCTTCCCAACTGGTACCAGGAGGAATTTTTAATTCCAATACCATAATCGTGATGATGATAGCAATTACTCCATCGCTAAATGCTTCAAGTCTTGTTTTCGTCATAGTTTATTTTTTTCACCAACCAATTCCATAATCTTCCCCGTTATTTGAACTGCCACCCCAGAAGCTTCCATGTTTCCAATCAAAATAAATTGCATTGATCGGGCCACTGGTCCTGTTTCCAAAACTTAATTTATAGCCCATTTTTTTCAATTCATTTCTTACCCCTTCTGTTGTAGTATTGCTTAATAGTATTTCACCAGCTCTTGGTCTGCGGTCCTCTGTTTTTGTGCCACCCAACGAAAGCCACAATTGATTTGAATTAATATTAGCTGCTTCACATGCCTGCTGCACTGTCATGCCAAACTCCACCATGTTTAAAAAAAATTGTAAAAGGTTCTGGTCTTGTGTATCCCCACCCTGTACTGCAAAACTTAAATACGGTTTTCCATCTTTCATAGCAAGTGTGGGTGTCAGGGTTACTCTTGGTCTTTTGCCGGGTTCAATAATATTAAATGGATTGATTGATGAATCCAGAACAAAACTTTGTATTCGCTGACTCATACCTACTCCTGTATTGCCGGCAATACAGGCAGGAAGCCAGCCACCACTCGGCGTTATAGATACAACCCAACCATCTTTATCTGCCGCTTCAACAGATGTAGTGCCTCGCCACATTCTGTCCATATATTCATTGTCGTTAAATGCAACTGTTGAATCATGAGAGGGTACAAAATTCCGGATACCATCGCCATTTGATGAGTTTAATTTTTTTATTAATTCTGTGTATGGATTTATTTTTCCTTCAAACGGATAAGGATCACCCGGGCCTATATTTGAAATATTCATATTCCAGTCAATTAATTTTGACCGTTGCTTTGCATAGTTTTTATCAAGCAATCCTTTTATGGGTTCTTCCGGTGCAAAATAGGGGTCGCCATAATAAAAATCACGATCGGCAAAAGCCAGGTTCATAGTTTGATAAATGGTATGAATATATTTTGTACTGTTATAGCCCATTGCTTTCAAATCAAAATTCTCTAAAATATTTAACGATTGTAAAAGCATTGGGCCCTGCGTCCATTGTTGTAATTTATAAACTTCAATATTTTTATAATTTACATGCAAAGGTTCTTCTTCAATCACTTTCCATTTTGCTAAATCTTCCATAGTAAACAATCCACCTTGCTCCCGACAGCCGCGAACAATCTCTTTTGCAATATCTCCTTTATAAAACCGATTGTTGGCAGCCATAATTGCTTCTTTGCGGTTTTTCTTTTTCTTCAATGCTTCGTCTTCGGCTGTAATCATTTTGGAAAGTGTTTCCAATAAATCTTTTTGTATAAAAATTTCACCCGCTTCTGGTGCTTCTCTTTTCTCTCCTAAATGCGGGTAGAAGACTTTTTTACTGTATGGCCATTCTTTCATCCTGCTTTTTCCCCGCTCCATTGCATTTGCAGTTTGTGCATCTATCGGATAGCCTGCAGCCAGCTCCATTGCAGGAGCAAGCACTTGTTTCAAACTCATAGAACCATATTCTGCCAGCATATAACACAACCCACCCACAGTTCCCGGTGTAGTTGCAGCAAGCGGCCCATACTCAGGAGGAAAATCATATCCTTTTGCTTTAAAGAAATCAACAGTTGCCCCGGTTGGAGCTACACCCAAGGCATTAATAGCAATTACTTTTTTGGTTTTTGGATTATAAATCAAAGCCTGAGTTTCGCCACCCCAACTTAAAACATCCCACATGGTACAGGTAGCAGCAAGCATGGCGCATGCAGCATCCACGGCGTTGCCTCCTTTTTGAAAAATAATCGATCCTGCAGTTGCAGCCAATGGTTTACCGGTAATGGCCATCCAGTTTTTTCCATGCAACGGAGGTTTTTGTGTGGGTTGAGCGTTGACAATACTAACAATTAAAAAAGCAGTTAATGTAAAATAATATTTCATCTTAATTATTTTTAAATGGAACACCAATTTAGAGAAGTATAAATGTAAATATTAAATAGTTCATGAACACAACCGAAAATAGAATACTTGTAAAATGCAGAACCATTAACTTTACCACTCAAAAAATTAAAACCTATGTCATTTGAATGGAAAGGCGTTTTCCCCGCATTACTAACTCCGTTTACTAAAGAAGATAAACTGGACCTGGATATGTTTGAAAAAAATCTTGCAGCGCATGTTGAAGCAGGCATTCACGGAATTATTATAGGCGGATCATTGGGGGAAGCCAGTACCATCACCAATAAAGAAAAGGAAGAGATGGTTGAGTTTTCAGTAGAATATCTCAATGGAAAAATTCCTGTAATTCTGAATATTGCAGAAAGTGTAACCAGTACCGCTATTCAACAAGTGGAAAATGCAAGAAAATGGGGAGCAGATGGTATTATGTTGTTACCGCCAATGAGATATAAAACCGATGACAGGGAAACAATCCATTATTTTAAATCAGTGGCAAATTCTACTACGCTTCCTATCATGATTTATAACAATCCACCCGATTATAAGATAGATACAAGACCGGATATGTTTGAAGAGCTGGTGGAATGTAAAAACATTGCTGCTTTAAAAGAAAGCTCCCGTGACGTTACCAACCTCACAAGAATGAAGAATAGGTTTGGCGATCGGTTTAAAATTTTATGTGGAGTAGATACATTGGCTATGGAAGAACTTTGCCTGGGGGCAGATGGTTGGGTTGCCGGTTTGGTTTGTGCATTTCCAAAAGAGACTGTAGCCATTTATAATTTGGTTAAAGCCGGAAAAATTAATGAAGCAACAAAAATCTATCGCTGGTTTATGCCATTACTCGAATTAGATATTCATCCAAAATTGGTACAATATATAAAACTGGCTGCTATGCAAACCGGCATCGGTAGTGAATATGTGAGAGCTCCGAGATTGGTTTTGGAAGGTGAGGAGAGAATCCGCGTATTAAAAATAATTAACGATGGAATTTCATCAAGACCCAATATATCATAATCAACATTCAATGTTCAAAGACACAAGCATCACTGAGATAGAAATTATAATGCAGCAATCATGGAATGCGTTTCATCTCTATCGAAAAATGAGTTTGAAACAACGGGCAAACTTTATGCGGGCAATTGCAGTGGAGATCGAATCATGCGGTGATGAATTGATCCAGCTTGCAATGAGTGAATCAAATTTACCCGAGGCAAGACTTCGTGGAGAAAGAGGAAGAACCATTTTTCAATTAAATTCTTATGCGGCTGCTTGTGAAACCGGCGAATGGCTGGAAGCAAGAATTGATACGGCTGTTCCTGATAAAACGCCACCCAAACCTGATTTACGAAAAATGGGGGTGCCATTGGGCCCGGTTGTAGTTTTTGGAGCAAGCAATTCTCCATTTGCCTTTTCTACTGCTGGTGGCGATATGGCATGTGCTCTGGCTGCAGGTTGTCCGGTTATTATAAAAGCACATCCTGCACATGCACAAACATCTCAAATGGTGGCAGAAGCTGTGTTGCGGGTAGTTGATAAATGCAAAATGCCGAAAGGAATTTTTGCTCATGTGCATGGTGCATCATTCGAAGTTGGAAAAACATTGATTACACATCATCATACAAAAGCAGTTGGATTTACCGGATCCTATCTTGGTGGCAAACAATTATTCGATTGGGCTAATCAACGTATAGAGCCAATTCCTGTATTTGCTGAAATGGGAAGTATCAATCCTGTTTTTCTTTTACCTGAAAAAATTAAAGAAGAAGCAAATGGAATAGCAAAAATGTATGCAGCATCGATTACAATGGGTGTTGGTCAGTTTTGTACGAACCCGGGTCTAATAATCGGAATAGAAAGTGAGGCTTTGAAAATTTTTATAAATGATTTAGGAAATGAAATAAAACTGATTGCACCCGGTACAATGCTTCATAGCGGAATTGCAAAATCATTTTCGATAAAAAAAGAAGCGGCATTATCTCAAAATGATGTTGAGGTTATTGCAGTTTCCGAAATTGTTTTAAGTGAAAATCAAGGGTTGCCAACAGTTGCTACAGCCAGCGGGCAGGCATTCATTAACAATCCTGTTTTGCATCAGGAAGTATTTGGCCCCTATTCATTAGTTATCCGTTGCCAGGATATGAATGAAATGATAGAAGTAGCAAAACACCTGGAAGGGCAACTCACTTCAACGTTGATGGCTACTGAACCGGATTTAAAAAATAATGATGAACTCGTTGAAGCAGTAAAAAATATTTGTGGTCGATTTATATTAAACAGTGTGCCTACGGGTGTAGAAGTTTGTTTGAGTATGCACCATGGCGGGCCATTTCCGGCTACGACCGATTCTCGGTTTACTGCTGTAGGGGCTGATGGAATAAAACGATTTGCACGTCCCCTTTGTTTTCAAAACTGGAGCAATGATTTATTGCCGGAAGAATTAAAGAATGAAAATCCGTTGAGTATATGGCGGACAATAAATAATGAGTTGACAAAATCCAGCATATAAGTAATACTTAAAATATAAAAATGAAATTAGAAGAAGTGCTGATGAAGCGTAGTAATAATAAATGTGAGTTATGCAAATCAGAAAATAACTTAAGTATTTATCGAATTCCTCCTCAAGAACATAGTCATGAAGAAAACAGCCTGATGGTCTGTGGTAAATGTTTGTCACAAATAGAAAAAAAAGAAGAACTGGAAAGTGGCCACTGGAACTGTTTAACGGAAGCAATGTGGAGTGAATCGCCGGCAGTACAAGTTGTATCCTGGCGCATGTTGAATAGACTGCGAAATGAAAGTTGGGCAAGTGATAGTTTGGATCTGATGTATTTGGATGAAGAAAGACTGGTTTGGGCAAGAGCAACGGGTGATCATGAGAGCGATGCTTCTACTGATATCCACAAAGATT
>JANLSA010000034.1:0-4235 GCA_031362085.1 Bacteroidota bacterium
AACATTCCCGGATTATCAACTTGTAGTTTTATAATCATGGGTCCGCCAAGTGAATGGCCAATTGCATAAATGGGTTTATTATTTTTAAATTTATTTACAACTGCAGCAATCAATTCAGACTGCTCATCCAGGTTTTTCGCATTATTAAAATTACTGAAACCAAATCCCGGACGATCAACGGAAATCATCCTGTACTTACTCAGTAAGTCTTTATCCTGCATATATTTTTCAAAGGCATTCCAGCTACCTGGTGAGCCATGCACAAAAAATAAGGTGGGCAACGTATCGTTTCCGGTTTTTGCAAAGTGCATATTGAAACCATCCACTTTTATTGTTTCCGTTTTTAATTCAACCCCCGTTTTTGAAAAATTTTCTTTTGCATCCGTATCGCTGATACGGAATTTCATACAGCTCTGTGCCAGCACAAGCCAAATTATAAGTATAACACCAACGATGCTGAATGTTTTTTTTAATCGTCTGTGTTTCATTTTTAAAACTAAAAAAAAGGAATGGAATTACAACGTATATCAATGAAGTCAATTTGCTTTAAACTGTAGTTTCATCAATAACTATTAATTATTGTTCTCTCCTTGATTTGGATTCGGAGGACGTTGATTTCTTTGATTGGGGCCTGCCTGCCGGTCAGGCGGGTTTTGCCTTCCTCTTTGTTGATTTGGATTTTGTCCTCCTCTTTGCTGATTCGGATTATTGCGTGATGGTCCCTGGGGCCGTTGTTGTTGATCTCCGCCCTGGTTTCTTTGCTGTGTTCCTTGTTGCCGTTGTTGTGGACGTTGCTGCTGTTGCTTTCGTTTACGGTCAGCCCTTTCTAATTGTTGCAAACTTATCTGTCCTACTACATCCACAAATTCGGGTTCTACTTCTTTGGGTTTAGTACTTGTTATTTCCACCGCTTCCAGTTCTTCAGGTATTACACCCTGTACATTCAGCGTTTTTATTTTCTGCACACGTTCAATCGTAAGCGGATAATGCTTGGTGCTGTCTGGCAATGTATACCACATCAGATTTTTGAAAATATCTTTTTTAATCAGAAAGGCATTGCCTTTTGTAATTTTCAATACATCGCAGTCTTCTGGGAAATGTTGCAATGCATCCAGATAGGTATCGAGTTCATAATTCAAACAGCATTTCAATCTTCCGCACTGTCCGCTAAGCTTTGTTTGATTGATTGATAAATTCTGATAACGAGCCGCTGTCGTATTTACACTTTTAAATTCGGTGAGCCATGTGCTGCAACAAAGTTCACGTCCGCAACTACCAATGCCCCCGACTTTTGCACTCTCCTGCCTTGCCCCAATCTGACGCATTTCCACTTTTACTTTAAACTCGCCGGCATATACTTTTATCAATTCACGAAAATCCACACGACCTTCTGCTATATAAAAAAAGGTAGCCTTACGTCCGTCGGCTTGCATCTCTACTTCACTTATTTTCATGTTTAGCTTCAGCTGCTTTGCAATGGCTCGGCTACGTATTACGGCTTCTTTCTCTCTGGCTTTATTACTACGCCAGGTATCTATATCCCTGTCATTTGAGCGGCGAAGAATTTTTTTCATCTCTTTGTCATCTTCTTTCACGCCATGCTTTTTCATTTGTAACCGAACAATCTCACCTGTCAAAGAAATTTCACCCAAATCAAAACCACTTACACCTTCTACCGAAACCATATCGCCTTTTTCATATTGATGCAGTGTGGTGTTACGAAAAAAATCTTTACGGCTTCCTTTACTAAAACTTATCTCCACCACTTTACATTCATCACCAGCATCCGCAACAGGAAGGTTGCGCAACCAGTCATGTGTATTCATACGGTTGCATCCGCCGGAACTACATCCGCCGTTGCTTTTACATCCTCCTGGTTTTGTACCACAACTACCGCAAGCCATTAGTTATTTTATATTTATTAATTGCAAATTGTAAATTGGCAGAACCCTGATATTTTTCAATCAGTTTTCGCTTATACCGAATCGCCATACAATTTAGTCCAAAACAAAAGTCTTCTCTGCTCTCGGTATTATACCGGATTTTTTGGATTAAAGTGTAAATCAAATTGGTATTACAATTTTTTTTTGAGGGAGAGCCATCGGAATTACTAATATCATCGCCTGTTGTCTTCGAATCTTCCGGTGGAAGATTAGCTCACTTGTTGCGTTCAGAATAGGACTGAACAATTTTGAGACTCTTGTATTTTGTTGAATAGACTTGATTCAGTACAAGAGTGCGACGCAACGGAAGCTTAATATATAGACGAACGATGACTCAATAATTACAACCTGAACTATGTGGAAATACCATCTAGTGCAGGCCTCCAACTCACATCTCACAACCTGTCTGCCGACAGGCAGGTTCACCACTCACATCCCTCAATCTGCCAAAAGTACTATTTTGTTTTTAATGATATGATATAGTTTAATGGTAAGGGCATGGAAGAGCATTTTGGCGTTTGCATTGCGTTCTATATAATAAACCGCCTTGTCAAGCTCCTCTACTATAGCCTGTTGCTGGCTGATGTCAGCAATTTTATTAATTCGGTTTGCAAAATCATTTTCAGAGCTGTCAGTGGCTTCAATACCTATGGGGCTGGTGATGCGCAAATGAATACTTTGTTCTAACAGGTGATTAAAATAGCGGAGAAACTGTTTTTGTTTTTCCCTGCCAAGCCTGCTTATCTCCTCCACCCATTTAGTTTGAGCAGCAGGCCCGGTTTTTAAAATTGCATTCAGCCAGTCCCGTAATAAGCTTTGCCAATCTTCATCGGCATGTTGTAATTGCTGTAAAGCATCCCGGTAATTTCCATCGCTTGTTGCTGCTACCTGTCTTGCTTTATTCGCATCTGTATTATTTCTGTTTATCAATGCATCTGCGATATCTTTTGTTTCAAGCAATGGTATTTTCACCAGCTGGCATCTTGATACAATTGTTGGAAGAATTAAAGATTCATTTTCCGCAACCAAAATAAATAAAGTATTCGGTGGCGGTTCTTCAATAATCTTCAACAATTTGTTTCCTTCTTTTTCCAGGTACTCAGGCATCCAGAGAATTAATATTTTATAGGGGCTT
Organism: Bacteroidota bacterium; assembly: GCA_031362085.1. Classification (GTDB taxonomy): domain Bacteria; phylum Bacteroidota; class Bacteroidia; order Chitinophagales; family Chitinophagaceae; genus VBAR01. The sequence continues at coordinate 3,079 of JANLSA010000034.1, forward strand.
TCAAAACTTTTCAGACTTAGTTTCTTTATAATGTCATTGCATTCAAGTGCCGTAATATTTCCTTGCTTGTTTTCTGCTCCTATAAATTGAAGCCAGTCATATACATTTCCATAAGGGTAGCCTTTTATAAATTCTCTCCACTCGGTTATATAATCTGTACTGATGGGTGGTTTACCTGATTTGTTAGAAATAACAGGATAGGAAAAATGAATATCAGGATGAACGAGTTCATTTGCTTTTTTACAACCGGAGCAAATGCCGCAGGAATCTGAAGGTGAGTGGTGAGCGGTGAGTAGTGATTGTGAAGGTTCATCTCCAAACAATGAAGGTTCTGACTGCTGATTGCCGACTGCTGTCTGTTTACCGCCAGTTTTTTCGCAAACAACATATTGGGCAAATGCAAGAGCTAGCTGTAATGCACCACTTCCTTCTTTACCTAAAAACAATAATGCATGAGCCAGCCGGTTTGTTTGCATCATTTCAGCTAATTGGTGCTTTACGTTTTGCTGTGCTATAATAGAAGAAAATTGCATGAACTGCGAATATAAATCTTCTTGCAAATAAAAAAGCGTTGAAAAAAATTCAACGCTTACACTTTTAAAAATTAATATTTTAATTAAGCCATTTCAGTATTTCCTCGCTCATGGGTTTTGTTTTTGGAGAGAACACAGCAACCAGTTCTCCTTTTTCATTCACCAAAAATTTTCCAAAATTCCAATTTACAGGATCTGTAAACCCCTTAGCAGCAGCCTGCTCTTTCAGATACAGATATAAAGGATGTGTGTCATCGCCTTTTACTGAAATTTTTTCAGCCATTGGAAATGTGACTCCGAAATTCTTTTTACAAAATTCTTTTATTTCCCCATTCGTGCCAGGTTCCTGCCCACCAAAATTATTTGCCGGGAAACCGATGATAACCAGTTTGTCTTTGTATTTTTCATATAGTTTTTCCAACTCTTCGTATTGGGGTGTATTGCCACATTTAGAAGCTGTATTTACGATCATTATTTTTTTCCCTTTGTATGCAGAAAAATCAATTTGTTTGCCATCCAGCCCAGGTACTTTGAAATCGTAAAGTGAAGTACCGGTTAATGTAACCGCAAGCAGCATTGTAATAAAAAATGATTTCATGATTTAAATTTTTATTTAAGAGCATA
>JANLSA010000057.1:0-2584 GCA_031362085.1 Bacteroidota bacterium
CTTTGCTGTCGGCAAATACAGTGTTGTTGGAAGTATTGCCACGCAGATCCATTATTTTTTTATAATCATCCAGCCCGGTTGACTTGTTCCGCATCCAGCTTTGTATCAGTCCGTTCATTGCCCGGTTATAAGAACGTAAACTTATCCATTTATCATTCCGCTTAGCCATCACAGGCCCATGATGTGTGAAATAAGTCGTGATGGTTTTTGAAACCATACCATTACCATCCTTATAACGGAAAAGCATTTTCTTTTCTTCCACCGGTTTCAAAGAATCATTATAGGTATAAAAATATTTTTCTCCTTGTTTTGAAATTTTCAGTTCATACAAATCGGCTACATCAACATTGCAAGTAGTGTGCATAAAACCGCAATGCTCATTGAAACCCTGGTAAATAAAAAATTGTCCCCAGGTGACTGCGCCATGTACATGAAGACCTTCCTCACTATTCATCTGCACTTCCGGCCGGTAATAAAATGTAGTATGCGGGTTAATATATAATAAAGCATTGCCGGAAGCAGATTGGGATGGAGCAATGGCAAATCCATTAGACCCATCTACTTTTTCTTTTTCTTTTTTTGGCGCTACGAAAGAAGTGGATCTTTCCGTATTACCGTAAAACATTTTTACATCTTCTTCCGAAACATCGGCTGTATTGATAGCGCCAATGCTGCCATCTGTCCACAACAAAGGATACCAGGGTTTGAATTTTGTAAGCAACGCTGGTTTTACCTGTGGGTTTTTGTATAAAAAATAATTGATGCCGTCGGCATAGGCATTCATCAGTTTCTTCAGCCAATCAGGGCTTTTCTCATAATCAGCCACAGCTTCGGCAGAATCAATGATGAGGCGTATATACAAATCATCATACAGCGAACTTTCGCCTTTTACTTCTGCCATGCGGCCCAACTTTTCAATATAGTTCATCTCCACTCTTTTAAAATCATCTTCGCATTGTGCATACAGCAAACCAAAAACAGCATCAGCATCTGTTTTTCCATAAATATGCGGTACACCATAGTTATCTCTTATAATGGTTACATCTTTTGCCTGTTTTTCCCAGCGGGCAATTTCTTCTTTATTATTTTTTTGTGTACAGAGTTGAAGTGGCAATACAAGTAAGATTAAAAATTTTTTCATATAATTATTTTATTTTTATGTCATATTCTTTTTGTAAAAAATCAACGAGCCTGCCCCCCCGATTTTTTAACTGAGAAAGCTGCATATTGTAACCAGTGACTGTGTTCCGGTAATTATAAAGCAGGTTATATAAATTCTCAAATTCCCTTTCATCCTTATTTATCCAGAAATTTATTGTTTGTTTTTCTATTTCCCCGGCTGTTTTAGTTTTGAATTCTGAACTTATCTTCCGGTAGCTAAGCATTTTATTTGTTAAATCATTAAGTTGGTCCCAGTATCGTGAAATTCCCGATTCTTCTATTAAGATATCCCTGACCGTAGCATCATAAGCAATAATACTGTCCGTTGCAGCGATATTTCTTATAAGACGCATACCCCCCGAATTTTTCAGTTGCTGCATGGTCCGGTCTGTGTATATAAAATCAGCGAAACCACTAATAACAGAAAAATAATTTTTACCAGTTTTTATTGAATAATTTTTTGAAAAGGAATCAAAATTATCTAAAACAGTATCACAGCTTTTTTGACGATTGCTAAACGAAGCCATCCATTGTGTAATATTTGCAGTATCCGTTTTTACATCACTTATCAGTGAGCGGATATATTGTTTTTCCCGTTGATGTTCTACAAAATGCTCCCTTTCATTTTCTGCCAAAAAACCACAGAACACAGCAAGGAATAACATTAAAAATTCCCAGAGATAATGGGTAAATTTCTTTCTTTCAGAATGTGAGTGTGAATGTACTTCCATAATTATTTATTGAAGGTGGTACTCATTTTTTATCAACCCGATTAAATCATTGGCCGCTGTTCTCATTTCAGCTTCTGTTTTCGCAAGACCAATTCTTGTGTTTCTGATATAAGAAACCATTCCGGTAATTCGTAAAAGTATTTTTGAATCGTAAGTTAATAAAACGGGATTACCCGGTGGACGGATAATAGTATTATTGCTTTCTACAACAATATCATTAAATAAAACAGGGTGAAAAATATCAATCGCCATTTTCCGGTACTCCATTATTTCATCATCTTCAATTTTCTGCAGGTAATCTATAAAAACAAGGCGGTTGTAATATTCAATAATAGCTTTTGAAACTTTTCCTTTCCGGATAAGTCTTAAGCCGCCGGAGTTTTTTAGTTGCTGAATAGTAGCATCGTGAATGGCGAGGCGTGAACTTCTGGATGCTGCCCGCCCGAGGTAATAAAGTGCAGAGCCTTGATTTTTTACATCTGCACTGCTTAAAAGCCGGATTAGTGTATCATTTTTTTCCTGGTGTTCACGATATGATTGTATCGTGGCAGAAAGCGCTGATGTATCATCTGTTAAATCTTCCAGTATACTATTTATATATTGCTTCTCCCTGTCTTTTTCAATTTTATGTTCCAGTTGATATTCTGCCAGGAATCCACAAAACACAGCGAAGAACAACATTAAAAACTCCC
>JANLSA010000058.1:0-1802 GCA_031362085.1 Bacteroidota bacterium
TATCCTTTATCATCAACTGTACTTCACCAAACTCTTACGGAATAAAAGTATCCATCGGTGATGATTCTTTTATAATCCATTCGCCGCCTTTCAATACTGTTTTTGTTGCTGTTGCAGTACTCATTGTATTAAGATTTAAAAGTTTTTGTTTTTATAATGCCAAATCAGGTTGCAACGGGTTTCACCCGATGCTATTCAAATTAAACCCCTTCGGGGTTGTGATACATTTGTCGTTTTCTTTTCACGGGGTTTCACCCGGATCTATTCACATTTTACCCCTTCGGGGTAAGCACCTTACAAGTATATCCGTTCAAAGTGTGCTCAATAGTATTTCTTGAAAGAACTTAGCAAATCAAACAGCCTCAATGATCTAAGTCTCCCTTTAGGGGACAGGGGTTCACTTCAAATTATCATAGACCACCTGCAACACTTCCTTACACACATCTATTCTGTCGGATGGTACACCTATCAATGCTTCATTCAATGTTTCATCTGCAAGGGCCATTGTTTCTTCCTGCAATTTTTGCGCCTGCTTTGTCAGGTATATCATGTTAATCCTCCTGTCATTTTCTGAAGCCACCCGTTTAACCAAATTTGCTTTCTCCAGATTATCTACTAAACGGGTAATGCTTGGTTTATCCCTGAAGGTGGCATTGCACAATTCCTGCTGACTGATACCTTCCTGTTTCCACAAATGATATAACACACTCCATTGTTCGATAGTAATATTCAATCCAGCCGTATTGAATTTTTTTTGCAACCGGCGGGCAATGGCAGTAGATGCCTTACCGGTAATGAAGCTGTATAATTCCCCCTTCTTAAATTGGTTGTTTGGCATATAGTTGTTTGTGCAACTATTCAAAATTAATAGTATTTTTGAAATGAGCAATTTATTTTTCCATAAAATATTTGTTTCCTATTACTGACATGGAACTTCATCATCTTATTTATAGAAATTCTACTATCGGCTATTACCGCTTTGGCTCAGGGCCGAAGACGGCGGTCTGTTTTCATGGGTATGGCGAGGAAGCCGCCATTTTTGGTTTCCTGGCTAACTATGCTGGCAATCAATACACTTTCTATTCTATAGACCTGCCCTTTCATGGCAAAACAGAGTGGAGTGATGAACTAACATTTACCGCTACAGACCTTCAGCAAATCGTTGCACAAATTATTGATAACCCCAATCCAAAATTCACTCTTCTCGGCTTTAGTTTGGGTGGAAGAGTGGCACTAAGTCTCTATCAAACAACTCCGGAAAAAATAGAAAAAATAATACTCCTTGCCCCGGATGGGTTAAAAATAAATAGCTGGTACTGGCTGGCCACACAAACATGGCTGGGTAATAAATTTTTTGCCCTTACTATGAAAAAGCCGGGCTGGTTTTTTGGCTTTCTAAAATTGATGAACAAGTTGCGATTGGTCAATGCAAGTATTTTCAAATTTGTAAATTATTATATTGGTGATGCTGACGTTCGTAGTTTATTATACCAGCGATGGACAACTTTACGAAAGCTGAAACCTAACTTAGCCATTATCAAATCGCATATCAGAAAAGAAAATATACCGGTACGTTTGATTTATGGAAAACATGACCGTATTATTCTTTCTTCCGTTGGTGAGAAATTTAAGAAAGGAATCAGGGAACAATGCACATTAACGATTATTCACTCTGGTCACCAGGTACTGCATGAAAAACATGTTGAGGAAATATTACCGGCTTTACTGCACTAAGCCCCGCATTCATTAGATTTGTTATTTATCCTGAATGATTATTTTATCAATCGTCATACTACTTTTTG
>JANLSA010000083.1:0-6464 GCA_031362085.1 Bacteroidota bacterium
TTCACCTTTTAATATCCTTCTTTCTGAAACACCTGTACGGCTTCGTATCCATTCATCATTAGTGTCCACCATTTTCTCCAGGTCAAAATTCGTCAGCCTGTCTTCCGGAACATATCCTCCCACAGCAGTAATGGCAGCCGTTATTTTTTTATTCATCATATACTGATATTAATTAAAGTGGCTAAAGTTACGGGGCAACGGGCAACGGACAATAGGCAATGGGCAATAGGAATGGTTTAATAAAGGAACTGTTTGCCAATTGCTTATTGTCAATTGTTTCCTTCTTTCCCTATTTTCGCAGCCTATGATAGCTTACCTGAAAGGAAATTTTGTGCACAGGAGTCCGGCGGTGGTGCAGGTAGAAGTAAATGGGGTGGGGTATGAAGTTCAGATAAGCCTGAACACCTATTCCAAAATTCAACAACTGGAAAAAGGAATGCTGCATACCAGCCTCCTTATCCGGGAAGATGCCCATATTTTATACGGTTTTTTTGACCTGGCAGAAAAGGAAATGTTTTTGCAACTGATAAGTGTTTCCGGCATCGGAGCATCATCAGCAAGAGTAATGCTGTCTTACATGAAACCTGACGAACTGGCCGGGGCCATCGTTCGGGGTGATACAAGGACACTGGAAGGGATAAAAGGAATTGGTAAAAAAACTGCGGAAAGAATGGTGCTGGAGCTAAGGGATAAGCTGACAAAAAATCCGATTGAATCAAATAATTCGCCTATGAAAAACAATACTTTGCAACAGGATGCGTTAAATGCTTTGACTGCTTTGGGCATCAACCGGCAGGCCGCCAGCCAGGCCCTTGAGAAAACAATTGCAGCCGAATCCAACCTGTCCGTTGAGGAACTGATAAAAAAAGCACTTCGTACTCTCTAATTCCACTATTTTCAGGAAACTAATTGATGGAGAAAAGACATTGAACCTTAAGACTGCTCATATCTTCCGTACACTGGTAGCTATTACCATTGTGCTTGCTGTTTTTGTACAGGCAAACGCTGGTTATTATAACCCAGCACCCACCGGTTTTTTGGCCGATACCAGCCGTTATCCACTCATTGATCGCCGTGGTGATCCTTATTCAAACCCAAACCGTAATAGTTTTGATCTGAGAGACACTGGTTTCATCAAAAGAACCATTGAATATGATCCCAGGACAAAACAGTATTACATCGTTGAAAAAATTGGCAATCACTATTACCGTACCCCAACTTCCTTTACGATGGATGAATTTGTGCGGATGCAGGGCCGTAAAGATGAGCAGGACTATTTTAAAAAGAGATCAGCCCTGCTGGCTAATATGAACCGCCGGTTGTTCAAACCGAAATTCAAAGTATCCAATGACTGGTTCAACAGGATAATGGGTGTGGGACCAGACGGAAAAGTAAAAGTGGATATCAGGCCGTCAGGCTATGTTGATTTCCTTGCCGGTTACCAGGGACAAAATATAAAAAATCCAACCTTGCCTGAAAGAGCCCGGAAGAATGGCGGTTTTGATTTTAATATGAATTCGCAATTGCAGATAGATGGCAATATTGGTGACAAACTAAAATTGCCGATCAATTATAACACACTTGCCAATTTTGATTTTGAAAATCAGTTGAAACTCGATTACCAGGGAAAAGGAGATGATATATTGAAAGTGTTTAAAGCCGGTAATGTTGAGTTTAATTCAAAAGGAACTTTGATACCCGGGGCACAATCTTTATTTGGATTAAAAACTTCTTTTCAGTTTGGTAAATTGTTTGTTACATCTGTTCTCGCTACTCAGCGTTCACAACGTCAATCATTAGGCTTACAAGGTGGCAGTGCATCTCAAAATTTTTCCCTACGTGCCGATGATTATGAAGAGAACCGGCATTTTCTTTTATCTCAATACTTTTTTACCAACTACAATAAGGCAATGAAACAATTGCCGCTTGTTAATTCTCCGATACAGATTCAGCGAGTTGAAGTTTGGGTAACCAACAGGCAGGGCTCAACTACTGACACAAGAGATATTGTTGCGTTGATGGATTTAGGAGAAGGAAAACCCTTTGGACCCTGGGGTGGAACCGGTAATAACAATTCATTTCCTAATAACGGGTTGAATTCTTTATATGGCGTATTAACAAGTAGTCCTTCAAACAGAAACTCATCTACGGTTTCAAATTTTTTAAATGTAAATGGTTTGGTGCCGGTTCAGGATTTTGAAAAAACCTATGCAAGAAAACTATATCCATCTGATTATATTTATAACCCGCAGATTGGATTTCTTTCGTTGAATCAACCATTACAACCTGATGAAGTGTTGGGTGTAGCATTTCAATATTCATTTAATGGAAGAGTTTACCAGGTTGGCGAATTTTCAACGGACATACCGCCCGATTCTACTGGTAATTCTCAAAATGTTTTATTCCTTAAACTATTAAAAGCAACATCGCAGCGTACAAATCTTCCAATCTGGGATTTGATGATGAAAAACGTTTACTCCGTTGGATTTGGTCAGTTGGAACGTCAGGATTTTAAATTAGACATAGCGTATGAAGAACCAAGTCTTGGCGAAAAAAGATATTTACCACCCAATGATATTTCAAATCCTTATAAAGGCCAGCCGATACTTTCATTAACTAATTTAGATCGTCTCAACAACCAGCTGGATCCGCAGATTGATGGAGTATTTGATTATATAGAAGGCTTTACTGTATTGTCATCTCAAAGCAGAGTCATCTTTCCGGTATTGCAACCATTTGGTCATGATCTGGATTATGTTTATAAAGACGCAGACAGCTTAGCTCAACGTGCAAAATATTTATATTACCCATTGTATGATACCATAAAAGCAATTGCACAAACTTATGCCAACCTGAATCGTTTTAAATTAGTTGGCAAATCGAAATCATCGGGTTCAGCAGGTGCTACATCGGGTGAGTATCAGTTAGGTTTTAATATTCCAAGAAATTCTGTAACGGTAACAGCGGGTGGACAAATTTTACAAGAGAATAGTGATTACGAAATAAACTATGATCTGGGTACATTACGAGTAACGAATCAGGGTATATTAAATTCCGGAGTGCCGGTTAATATTCAGTATGAAAATCAGGGAGCATTTGCCTTACAACAAAAAAGCTATCTCGCAACAAGGATTGATTATCTCGCAAGTAAAAAACTTTCTATCGGGGCAACATTTGTAAAACTGGGTGAGCGGCCCTTTTTTGTAAAACAGAATTACGGGGAAGATCCCATTCGCAATATGATGTTTGGAATGGATGTTGATTACCGTAGCGAAATACCCCATTTATCAAAATGGTTGGACAAACTTCCTTTTTATAGCACCAAAGCAAATTCTTCAATTGCTGCATATGGAGAAGTTGCCGGATTAAAGCCTGGCCATGCAAAACAAATTGGTAAGAAAGAAGAAGGCGTAATTTATGTAGATGATTTTGAAGGAACCCGTGCACCGATAGATTTACGTTTCCCGTTTATCAGCTGGGCACTTGCATCTACTCCGCAAAAATCGCCAAACGTTTTTAACAGCATTCAGTTTCCTGAAGCTGCTTTGAGTAATGATTTAAATTATAATAATAACCGTGCAAAACTTTCCTGGTACAATATTGAATCTGTATTGCAGGAAAGAGGTAATCCAAACAACCCTTTGAAAAATGATTTGAATGAATTGTCAAAACCGGAGACAAGGCAAGTTTTTCAAACTGAAATTTTTCCAAAACGAAGTGTGGAATTTGGCCAGGGTTTACTTACCACTTTCGATCTTCATTTTCAACCAAAAGAAAAAGGGCCGTATAATTTTGAGTATAGGAATTCACGAATAAATGGAAATGGTACTTTATTAAATCCCCGAAATAGTTGGGGAGGTATCATGCGGAATATAGATCAGATCGATTTTGAAACAGGCAACGTGGAGTTTATTGAAGCATGGGTACAGGATCCTTTTATCGGTAATCCTTCAAGTGCTGGTGGTGAGATGTATATTAATCTTGGAAATATATCCGAAGATATGTTGCGGGATGGAAAACGTATGTATGAAAACGGATTGCCAACTACCTCAGCTCCTAATATTCCGGTAGATACAAATACAGTTTGGGGCAAAGTGCCGTCAAACCCTTTGCAGGTTACAAATGCTTTTACAAATAATATTGATGAACGGATACAGCAGGATGTGGGTCTTGATGGAATGAATGATGCAGAAGAAAAAATAAAACAAAAAACATATCTGGCAAATCTTGCTTCGGTACAAGGTGCTGGTTCGGCTATTTATCAAAAAGCATTGGCCGATCCATCGAATGACAATTTTGTTCCTTACCGTTCGCCGGTATATGATCAAAGCAATGCTGGTATTTTACAACGTTATAAAAACATCAATAACCCACAGGGAAACTCACCTGCTGCTGATAATACGTTGAATAATAATAACAGCAATCAGTTTGTAAATGCGGTAACCCAATATCCCGATCAGGAAGATCTGAATCGGGATAACACAATGAGTGAAGTGGAAGAGTATTTTCAATACCGGATCGAGTTGAAACCGAATATGCAGGTTGGTACAAACTTTATTACCGATAAAAGAACGGTAACGGTAACACCTGCAAATGGAATATCAAGACCCGAAACATGGTATCTGTTTCGCATACCTATAAATCAATATCAAGCCAAGATTGGAAATATTCCGGATTTCAAATCAATCCGTTTTATGCGGATGTTTGTTACCGGCTTTGCCGATTCTGTTACGCTTCGTTTTGGAAAATTGGAATTGGTAAGAAATCAATGGAGAAAATTTCAATATAAAGTTGATACACTTGCTACCTACGTTAATAATCCGGCAAATGACCCTGTGGTTACAAATACATTGGCTGTAAATCTTGAAGAGAATGATCAGCGTCAGCCTATCCGTTATGTTACTCCTCCGGGGGTAGATCGTCAGCAGCAGTTGGGTACAAATAATATCCAGTTGTTTTTGAATGAACAGGCATTGAGTTTTAAATTTTGCGGACTGCCAAAAACAGAAGCCAGAGGGGTGTTTAAAAACATGGACCTGGATATGGTTAAGTACGGCAAACTGAGAATGTATATGCATGCAGAAAAAGTGGCTCTTACACAATTGGGCGATTATGATCTGAATGCAGTAATCAGAATAGGAAGTGATGCAGTTAGTAATTATTATGAAATAAAAGTTCCTTTAAAGCTTACTGATTTTGGCGCCACCGATTCATTAGCAATATGGCCTGAGGAAAATAATCTTGATTTTGATTTAAAAGAACTGACAAAACTAAAAACAAGAAGAAATAAAAAAGGAATACCATCATCACAATATTATCGGGAAACAATAGCTTCTGGAAAATCGTATGCTATTGTTGGTAATCCGAATTTGGGTGAAGTAAGAATAATGCTGATGGCAGTGGAGAATGTGGGGCAAGAAGCAGCTTGTGCCGAAGTATGGTTTAATGAACTTCGTTTTTCTAATCTTGATGAAGGGGGTGGATGGGCTGCTATAGGTCGTGTCGATTTAAAACTTGCAGATCTAGGTACCATAAATTTTTCAGGTACAGCAAGAAGCACGGGCTTTGGTACTTTGGAACAAAGAATTAATGAACGTAGCCGCGAAGATGTTTACACATTTGATCTAACGGCAAATATTGAAGCCGGAAAATTATTACCTAAAAAACTCGGAATACAAATTCCAATTTATGCAGGCCTCAGTCGTTTAACAAGCAACCCTCAATACGATCCTTATTCTTTAGATTTAAAATTGAAAGACGTAATTAAAGATGCAGCGGCTGATAAAAGAGATTCTATAAAAACTGATGCACAAACGGTAACTACCATAAAAACGTTGAACCTTACCAATGTTAAAAAAATAAAAACAGATGGTAAAAAACCCATGCCCTGGAGTGTAACCAATCTTGATTTTAATTATTCATTTATTGAAACGCAAAGTCATGACCCATTAATTGAAAACGATTTGATTCGCCGGACAAGAGGTGCGTTGGCTTATAATTACTCGCCACAAACAAAACCTTTTGAGCCATTTAGAAAAATGAAATCAAAATCGAAATGGCTTTCGTTGATAAAAGATTTGAATTTTAATTATGCGCCTACGCAAATTTCGGTTCGTGCAGATGTATTCCGCCAGTTTGGTGCGGTACGACCCCGTAATATTGGTGGCGGCCCTTATCAGATTCCTGAATCCTATAATAAATATTTTACATTCGACCGGTTTTATATCCTGCAATGGAATTTGACCAAATCCATTTCCATGGATTATATGGCTACCAATAATGCAAGAATAGATGAACCTTTCGGTCGCATAGATACAAAAACAAAAAAAGACAGTGTCCGCAATAATCTTTTTAAAGGAGGACGTAATACTGCATTTCAACAAAATATAACTTTTGCTTATACTGTTCCCACACAAAAAATCCCATTACTCGATTGGACTACGGTACGTGCAAGCTATAATGTA
>JANLSA010000110.1:0-5340 GCA_031362085.1 Bacteroidota bacterium
TAACTTTTTTCTTCGGCTTTTTTAATGCCGGATAACAACCGGTATTAAACCATTAACCTGGCAGTTGAAGATGCAATGCGATTTCAGATTGGAAGCTTTATATAATCAAAATTAAGCGTTGCTTCCGAAGCACATCTTGCACATACTAGTGGCAATATTCTCTATTGCGATTTTGATACACTGCTTAAGTTAATTGGACCCGTTAAACAGCAGAATAATTTATGAAAAAACGGATTGGTAGTTTTGCCCGAAACTCCGGGGCTGGACTCACGATTGGCAATGACTGGTTGAGAAAAAAGGAGAAAATTGTGGGGCGAATTAAAAATTAAAATAGAACCAACTCAACCGATTGTTTTAGAACTATTTTTTTTATTCTTTTTTAATAGTGGCATAACTGTTACGCTTAATTGAATCCTGAATACAAAAGTTAAAATTTCACCTACATGTTGTTTTCTACTTTTTAACGAAATTTATTTAAAAGGGCATTCATTTCTTATATTCCTAATCAATAATTAATAAACATATGAAAGTCGTTGTTTATTATTGCTCCTGTTAAACGGATATTTTAATTTCATAAATATGAACTACTATTTATTTAAAAGCTTATTTTTAATCCAGTTATTATTATTAATAACTTCATTGGTAGTAATTCGGCTGCAAAATTTCAAACCATGAAAAAATATTTATTTATTTTTTGTTTCTTTTCTCCATTCGGATTGCTTTCTCAGACGGTTGACAAAGAAGCCTTAGACACTCTTATTGCCTGGGCAAAAAAAACTCATTCAAGCGCATTAGTTGTTTATCAAAATGATAAACTGATATTAAATCAATGCTTCGACAGCGTTTATATTCCTTTAGATGCTAATTCTGCTACAAAATCATTTGTAAATCTTGGCATAGGCTTATTAATTACAAATGGTAAATTAAACTCCATTGACACTCCTGTTTATCGGTTTTATCCTGAATGGAATCAGGGGCTAAAAAAGAAAATAACTATCCGGCATCTTTTGAACCACACATCAGGTTTGCAATCTACCGCAAGAGCTGATGATGAAATATATCTTAGCCCCAACTATGTTCAACTTGCCCTTAGTGCAGAAATATCTGATACGCCTGGTTCCAGTTTTTTTTATAATAACAAAGCAGTGAATCTGCTTGCAGGCATTATACAAAAAGCAAGCGGTATGAGAATGGATAAATATATAAATCAGAATCTTTTCGCCCCGCTTGGAATTAAGAATTTTAACTGGCTCTCAGATATTTCCATTTATAAGACAAAAAAAGAGTTTGAACCTACCCTTTTAAAAAAGGGAAATTCGATTGGAATGGCAGAACTTTTAATCAGAGCTGACGATATGGCTAAGGTTGGATTACTTGTACAACATAAAGGATACTGGAAGGGGAAACAAATTATCAATGAAAGTTGGTTTGAAGAATCGACGAAACCCGGGCAAAAATTCAACGGTACTTGCGGTTTGTTGTGGTGGTTAGTTTACGACTTTACTGCAAGTTTTATAACATTTGATAATAGCAACATTCAAAAAATACAGGAAGCGGGTTTAAATGACACATCTCTAATTAATGATTTAAAAAAAATAACGGGACGCTACAATAACAATAATGAATTTTTAATGGCCCTTGATGCACTGCCATCTGTGAAAAAAATCGGGGGAAGCGATGAATTTATTAAATTATATCATGAAGATTATTTGCATAGTAGTGATGCCAATTGTCACGATAATATCCATCATGACATTTATACATTTGTGAAAGAAAAAGCAACACGTATTGGTTTCGCAGCAAAAGGATATTTGGGGCAATTGATAACTATTTTCCCCGATAAAAAATTAGTTGTCGTAAGAACTATTAGTCATAAAAACTTCAAACAAAAGAGTGACAATTTTTTTGAATTTGACAACCTGTCTTATCAGCTTGTAAAATAGAAGAAACCGATCTGGCATTAATTCTATCTTCAAAAGATTTTTTATTTTCCTTATAAAAAAGAAATAAGGATTGAGGAGAAAAAAATAAATTCTTCAGATGTTGCCCGTTTGTATGATTTCTTTTACTATTTTCTGAATGGATAATTTGTTTGTGACATTATAGATGTTTAATCTCAAAAAAAAGTTTCAACATTTTTTCGTTTTGCTTAAATGGTGGGCACCTCATCGCTATGGTATGCGACCGGTTTGTATTTCTTTCTTCCATCATAGTATATTTTGAAAATTTATCAATGTTAATTTCGATAATCCCGCCTCACCTGGTCCGTTTTATGCACAGCATCCTGCGGATATTTTCCGAAAATTCTTCTTTTACTTTTATAATCTTGTTCTGCAATTCCTCATGCGGACTCAGCACTAATAAATATTCATTTAACCGGTACCCGGAATTGTATTTGCTATCGTTTTCATGTTCCCCTTTTGATCAAAAAAACAAATGCCTTAATATTTAGCATAAATATACTAAAATATTTAGCTGTATCAATTTTTTTTCGCATCTTTATTTTCTGAAATTTTATTTTATAATGATTCATTAACTTTTTTCTTCGGGTGATGGTTGGTGATGAGGCTTAAACTTTTCTTATGGATAGCGAAGAATTTTATGGCGCTGCTTACCGGGGTTCAAAACAATTTGCCCAACAGCAGGTAAAAACAGCAAACGCAACCGGTTTTGGTGCAGCCACCGATGACTATGCCGAACGGGGTATTGATTTGAATGAACAGCTTATTAAAAACAAACCCGCCACTTATTTTTTCCGAATGAAAGGAGATGCAATGAAAGATGCAGGAGTTTTTGATGGAGATGTACTGATCGTTGACAGATCGTTGAAACTTGCCAATGGAAAAATTATTGTTGCTGTATTAAATGGCGAATTGATTGTACGGCGGTTTCACAAAAATTTTTCTTCGGCTTTTTTAATACCGGATAACAACCGGTACAAAACCATTAACCTGGCCGAGTTTACTGATTTTGTTTTGTGGGGTGTGGTTACCTATGTTATTCACCCGGTATGAAATGAAACTCCATCAGACCATTTTAAAGTAAATATGACTGATGAAAGCAATAGTTGATTGTAATAGTTTTTATTGTTCCTGCGAACGGCTGTTCCGTCCCGATCTGGAAACAAAACCCGTTGTTGTACTTAGCAATAATGATGGTTGTATTATTTCCCGCACCGATGAAGCAAAAAAATTAGGTGTAGGTATGGCGGCGCCTTATTACCAGAATAAAGAAATCATTACCAAACATAAAGTGGCCGTATTCAGCAGCAACTATAATTTATATGGCGATTTGAGTATGCGGGTAATGGATACGCTACGGCATTTGGTTGGTGAAAATAAAGTAGAAGTGTATTCGGTGGATGAAGCTTTTTTAGACCTGGATATGATTGGGGAAAGCAGGTTAGAAAAAGCTGCAATTGAAATTAAGTATACGGTGGAAGAATGGACAGGCATCAAAGTATCGGTAGGTGTGGCGCCGAGTAAATTGCTTTCGAAGGTGGCGAATAAACTTTCTAAAAAAGACAAACGGGGTACGCAGGGTGTGTTGGTATTAGAAACACTGGAAAAAATAAAAGAAGCATTGGAAAAAACAAGAGTGGATGATCTCTGGGGTGTTGGCAGGCAGTATGCTGTTAAGCTTCACCAGCTTGGTATAAATAATGGATGGCAGTTAAGAAGTATGCCTGAAGAATGGGCAAGAAAAAATCTGGGCGGTGTGGTTGGCGTTCGTTTGATAAAAGAATTAAATGGCATACCCTGCATACCGATGAAAGATCCATTGGAAATAAAAAAAATGATTGCTACCACAAGAATGTTTGGCAACCCGGTGTATAAACTTGATGACATAAAAGAAGCTGTAGCCACTTATGCATCGAGAGCAGCAGAAAAACTGCGAAGACAATATTGCGCAGCAGGATTTATCGATGTGTTTGTAGTAACCAATGGTTACACCAATGAAAAATATGAATACAATCCGCAAACAAGACATAAACATTTTGTGCTGCCAAAAGCCACATCCGATACACATGAATTAATTCACTATGCCATGCCACTTGTTGAAAAATTATTTCAACCCGGATTAAAATATTTAAAAGCTGGAATTATACTGGGTGCCATAGTACCTGATAATTCTTTGCAGGGAAATTTATTTATAAATAATAATGAAAGCAGCCAGCGGCAATTAATGAATGTGATTGACAATATCAATTTCAGTCAGCGGGATGATGTGGTGAAATATGTTGCTTCCGGACTGAAGCGAAACTGGAAAATGCGACAAGAACTACGCAGCAAACGGTTTACCACAAGATGGGATGAACTGTATGAAATAAAATAATACATCAACTTCCCCTCTACTTGGGAGAGGGGTTGGGGGTGAGGTAAAACTATGTATAACCCTTATTCATTATTTACACCGCAACTGCTGGATGCAATGACAACGCAACCTATGTATTTTGTGCGGCAATACTATGAAAGAGGAGTGGCCGCTCATGATAATGAAATAAAACCATTTTTGTTTACTTACTATACTCATCACGAAGCAGATAAGGAAAGAGCCGAACGGCATATGCGGTTATTGTGGAAGGATAAATACCGGTTTCTTTATGACAGCACAAATGAAGCGCATTTTGAAAAATTGAAACAGGCAGCTCAGCCACCTGATGGTTTTAGAATATATATAAACCTGCTGCCCAAAAAATGGAAGGCAAATGATACTTTGAAGATGAAAATAAATTATTATATGATTCATAAACTGCCCTGGTGGAAATATTCGCCGGCAGATAAACTGAATGTAACATTACAGGAGAGATACGGGCAACTCTATATTGCCCTGTTATGGAAAGGTCAACAGACTGAAGTACATTTGGATGAAATAGAAAAATTTTCAAATGTGTTACGACATGAGCTTCTTCAGCAACATTAAACTGATTGCTGATTTTCTTAAAATTGATTTTGATAATACCATTCGGTTTGAACCCACATACCATAAAGTGGCGCAAGCATTTAATAAATGGCCAGTAGTAATAAATGACGACGGATTAAAAATAAAATTGTTTGAATGGGGTGTAATTGCCGATTACATGAATACACCAGAGAAGATAAAAGAGTATAGAACCAGCATGGCAAATGCCCGAAGCGAAAAAATTATTGATGATAAAAGATCGGTATGGCACCGAATCAGGAATCAACGGTGCATTATATTTACTACCGGTTTTTTTGAACACCATGATGCGGGGCTTAAAAAGAAAGTACCTTATTTTGTAAAAGTAAAAGGAGTTCCTGTTTTTTGTTTTGCAGGATTATATAATTATTCACCCATGCCCGATCTTGAAACCGGCGA
>JANLSA010000118.1:0-2831 GCA_031362085.1 Bacteroidota bacterium
GGTAAACAAATAAAACTTTCATATGCTCCGATGCAGAGAAGACAAAGACCTGCTGGCATACCTTCTGATGTGCCAAGACCAGTAGGAGGAGGTGGTGGACTACCAAGAGGATTTGGTGGAGCCGAAGTAACATTACCGGCATCTGCAACAAGATTAAGTGGTATAAGCAATGGAACAGAATGGAATGGAACGGGTGTTGATTCGTTGGGAAATTCAATGACATGGACTGCAACTTTTGTAAAAGCAGCCGAAGTAAAAGCTGATAGTGTAATTAAAAAAGCAGCACCCGTTATAGGAAAAGTTACTTATCCATCACTGCCTTTTGGATGGGATGAAGGGAATCAACCAAAGCAAGAAACAATTTTAATTAAAAATGCAACAGTTTGGACAAATGAAAAGGAAGGTGTTCTTCAAAATGCAGATGTATTAATTAAGAACGGAAAAATTGCTGGCGTTGGTAAAAATTTATCTGACCCAGCTGCACGGGTTATTGATGGAACCGGAAAACATATTTCGCCAGGTGTGATAGATGAACATTCACATATAGCAGCTTCTTCTATTAACGAAGGTGCGCAGTCTGTAACTTCCGAAGTACGAATTGCCGATAACTTAAATCCGGATGATATAAATATTTACCGTCAGCTTAGTGGCGGTGTAACTTCATCACATATATTACACGGATCGGCAAATGTTATAGGCGGGCAAACACAATTAATAAAACTTCGTTGGGGTGCCAATGATGATGATTTGAAATTTAAAAACTGGCCGGGCCAGATAAAATTTGCATTGGGTGAAAATGTAAAACGATCTAATTTTAATTTACCCGGTGGTAATAATCGCTATCCTGATACAAGAATGGGAGTGGAGCAGGTATTGGTGGATGCATTTACCCGTGCAAAAGATTATCAAAAAGAATGGAAGACATATAATGATGCAAAAGAAAAATTAATTAAAGAAAAAAAACCATTGACTAGTTTATTACTACCACGCCGCGATTTGGAGTTAGATGCATTAGTAGAAATTTTAGAAAAGAAACGTTTCATCACTTGTCACTCTTATGTGCAAAGTGAAATTAATAGTGCAACGGAGGGAGCTGATAAGATGGGATACACGGTTAATACTTTTACCCATATACTGGAAGGGTATAAAGTGGCAGATAAAATGAAAGCACATGGTTCAAATGTTTCTACTTTCTCTGACTGGTGGGCTTATAAAATGGAAGTGGAAGATGCCATTCCATATAATGCAGCTATCATGCATAAAGTAGGATTGGTAGTTGCTATTAATTCTGATGATGCAGAAATGGCACGGCGGTTAAATCAGGAAGCAGGTAAGATTGTAAAGTATGGTGGCGTTACGGAAGAAGAGGCATTGAAAATGGTAACACTGAATCCTGCAATAATGTTACATGTGGCTGATAAAGTAGGAAGTTTGAAAGTTGGTAAAGATGCGGACCTGGTATTATGGTCAGATAATCCATTAAGTATTTATGCTAAATCATTATATACAATTGTTGACGGTACTATTTATTTTGACCGGGAGAAAGATGCTGAAATGCAAAAACAAATTGACAGTGAAAGAAGCAGGTTGGTTAAAAAGTTAAACGGTGAAAAACGAAGTGGTACACCAACTATTCCGGCACAGCCTTCATACCAGATTATGCATACTTGCAGCGATCATGGACATAGTCATGGGTTGCTTGTAATCGATGCTGAGGAAATTAATAACAATCAAAATTAACTGACATGAGAAAAATATTTCTTTCTGTAATTTTCGGCGGAGTGATGTTTGCTAATTCACAATCGAATGTACTGCCAGCCGCAAAACAAAAAACTCCGATTGTAGTAAACAATGCTACCATTCACACCGGCAACGGTGAAGTAATGGAGAATGCAACCATTGTTATAGTTGATGGAAAAATTTCAGCAGTAGGGAAAAACATCACCGCTCCTTCCGGTGCTGAAGTAATTGATGCAAAAGGGAAACATATTTATCCTGGCATTATTTTACCTTCTAGTAATCTTGGCCTGGTTGAAATTTCTGCTGTAAAAGCTTCCAGTGATGTAAGAGAAATTGGTGATATGAATCCGAATATAAGGGCATTGGTTGCTTATAATACCGATTCAAAAGTGATCAATACGTTACGGTCAAATGGAATATTAATGGCGAATATTGTACCACAGGGAAGTTTTCTGGCTGGTTCATCATCTGTTGTACAACTGGATGCGTGGAATTGGGAAGATGCAGCTGTACAGGCTGATGGTGGAATGCATTTATATATGCCAACATTGATGCCCCGTCCGAATTTTGGAAGATTTGGAGGCGGCCCCGGTGGCCCGAATGCAGGCACACAATCTGATCCGGTAAAAGAAGGTCTGGACCAAATTGAGAAATTAAAAATGTTTTTTAAAGAAGCAAAAGCATACCTGGCTTCACCTGCACATGATGAAACGAATTTGAAATTCGAATCTGTAAAAAATTTGTTTACAAAAAAACAAAAACTGTATGTGCATGGCAATACGGTAAAACAAATGCTGGTATCATTGGATTTTGTAAAAGAATTTGGTTTTGATTTGGTAATTGTTGGCGCAAGTGAAAGCTACAAGATTGCTGATTTATTAAAACAGCATAATGTTTCTGTAATTCTGAATCAGATGCATAGTTTGCCAACCAGTAATGATGATGATATTGATCAACCTTACAAATCTGCTGCAGCTTTGCAAAAAGCAGGTGTGTTATTTTCTATTTCAGATGATGACCCTCAAACCCGTGGTCGTAACGTTATGTTTAATGCAGGTACTGCTGCTACTTATGGGTTAACAAAAGAACAG
>JANLSA010000139.1:0-3551 GCA_031362085.1 Bacteroidota bacterium
TTTAACCGCAAAGACGCAAAGAAAACGCAAAGTCAGCTAAGAGTTTACATAGTTCAACCTGTCTTTGCGTTCTTTGCGAAAAACTTTGTGTCTTTGCGGTTAAAAATTAATGTACCCTGTCTCCGCGAACAGTCATATTCTTTATTAAATCTGCTTCAAATGCCAGCCATTCTTTCCAGCGTTTTCTTACTTTATCTTTTTTAATATAAAGTTCTGCAAGATTTATAAATAAGGTGTAATGCCCGGCCTCACTCTCCATAAACTTCCGGTAAAATTTTTTCATATAGGCATCATTCAATCCTTCGCTTAATCTTTTAAAGCGTTCACAGCTTCTTGCTTCAATCAATGCCATGGTGAGTAGTTTATCCAAAAAATTATCTTCTGCACTGCCACCTCTTACCTGAAATTCAAGCAATGCATTCACATATTCATCTTTTCGTTGTTTGCCCAACTTCAGATTTCTTTTTTCGAGTTCTGCCAATACGGCCCTGAAATGCCCCCATTCTTCCGTAACAATCGGGGCAAGTTCTTTTACCAGTTCTTCCCGATCACTGAATTTTTGAATTAAGGAAATACAGGTAGTTGCTGCTTTTTGTTCACAATATGCATGGTCAGTTAGAATTTCTTCCAGGCTCATTTCTGCAAGATTTACCCAGCGTGGGTCAGTGGGCAGTTGCAGACCAAGAATGTTTTTTGTGTCTTGAGATAATTCCATAGGTGCAAAAATAGGAGGTAGATGAATGATATTAGCCTTGAGTTTTGTAGTTGAATATTGAACCTTGTAGCCCAAAACTTCGGGGGGTTAATGATCATTTACTTGTATTTCTGCCCATGTAAATTATTCCCCCATTCCCTTTGTCAAAAAGCATCATTCCCTTACCTTTGCCGCCAAATAAATTAGGATACAAAAAAATCGGATGACTTTAAAAAATTAAAAGATGCCTCTTACAAAAGAAAAAACAACACAAATTTTCACTGAGTTCGGCGGTAAAGCAACCAATACGGGTTCTATCGAAGGACAAATTGCCCAGTTGACTGAGCGAATCAGCCAGATCAGCACTCACCTTCAGGCAAACAAAAAAGATTTCTCTACTCACCGCGGTTTAATGCAGTTGGTTGGTAAACGTAAACGTTTGCTGAACTATTTGCAGAAACATAACCTGACCGGTTACCGCCAGTTGATTGAGAAACTTGGATTAAGAAAATAAGCCCCTAAATCCCCTAAAGGGGACTTGGGAAGAGTCTTTATAATCTGAGTTTGAATTTAAAAATCAAATTTAAAATATAACTATTCCCAATGTTCCTTAAAGGATATTGGGAATAACTGTTTTTAGGTTGCTGCTTTTTTCCTTCATTGTTTCTTAAATCTCTTGCCGAATAGAATTACAAAACGTACAAGAGTGCGACGCAACAGAAGCTTAATAGTAGCAATTCAGCCGGGTTAATAAAAATACTTCATTAAAAGGTTTGTGGCCATAACTTAAATGATAAACCACAAACAATAAATTTCAGATTATGTTACAACAACCCATTCGCAAAACATTTGATATAGGTGATGGCCGCATGGTTACTATCGAAACAGGTCGCCTTGCCCGCCAGGCTCATGGTGCAGTTACAGTATCTAGCGGCAATTGTATGATACTGGCAACCGTAGTTGCTAATAAAGAACCTAAAGAGGGTCAGAGCTTTTTTCCGCTGTCTGTTGACTATATGGAAAAATTTGCATCGGCTGGTCGCATACCCGGTTCGTTCTTTAAACGTGAATCGAAGATGAACGATTATGAAGTACTTACTTCACGTTTGATAGACCGTGCCTTACGTCCCTTGTTTCCGGAAGATTATTTATGTGAAGTGCAGGTGCTGATTACGTTGATTTCGAGTGATACGGAAGTTATGCCTGATTCAATGGCTTGCCTCGCTGCTTCTGCAGCATTAGCTATTTCAGATATTCCAATCAAAGAAATAATTTCTGAAGTTCGTGTAGCAAGAGTGGAAGGTGAGTTTATCGTGAATCCTACACGGTCTCAGTTAGAGATTGCCGATTTTGAATTTATGATTGCAGCTACCGAAAAAAACCTGATGATGGTGGAAGGTGAAGCAAAAGAATGTCAGGAAGCCGATCTGATACAAGCATTGGGTATAGCACATGAAGCAATCCGTAAGCAGGTAAAAGCACAAGAAGAGTTGCGTGATATGGTAGGTGCAAAACCAAAACGTGATTATAAAAAACCTGAGCAAGATGAAGCTTTGCGTGAGAAAGTATATGCCTATGCAAAACCGAAAGTGTATGAAATAGCAAAAGGTAAATTAGCTAAGCATGAACGAAGTGAAAAATTTTCTGCGTTACATGATGAAGTGATGGAATACATAAAAACAGGTTTGGAATTAAAAGAAGGTGAATCAATGCCACCTCTCACAAAAAAATTGACGACTGCTTATTATAGCGACCTTCAATATTATGTGGTTCGTGATATGATATTGGATGAAAAAGTACGCCTGGATGGACGTGGGCTTGAAGATATCCGTCCGTTGGATATGGAAGTGGATGCACTCCCTTCTCCTCATGGTGCAGCATTATTTACCCGTGGTGAAACTCAGTCAATTACAACCGTTACTTTGGGAACTGCCTTAGACGAAGTTTTAATTGAGAGTGCAGCAAAATCGTATGATTCAAAATTCTTTTTACATTATAATTTCCCTCCGTTCTCAACAGGTGAAATAAAAATGATGAGAGCTCCTGCCCGTCGTGAAGTCGGACACGGAAATCTTGCTATGCGTTCCCTGAAACAAATGATGCCGACAGAAAATTTTGCTTACACAGTTCGTATTGTAAGTGATATTTTAGAATCAAATGGTTCGTCATCTATGGCTACTGTTTGTGCTGGTTCATTAGCATTGATGGATGCGGGTATTCCTTTTCCAAAACACGTAAGTGGTGTGGCAATGGGATTGATTTCAAAAGATGATAAGTATGCAATCTTAAGTGATATTTTGGGCGATGAAGATCATCTTGGTGATATGGATTTTAAAGTAACCGGAACAAGAGACGGAATTTGTGGAGTGCAAATGGATATAAAAGTAGATGGATTGAAAATGGAAGTGATGGAAAAAGCATTGGAGCAGGCACGTCATGGCCGGTTGCATATTTTGGATGCAATGTATAAATGTATGCCAACACCAAGAAGC
This sequence comes from Bacteroidota bacterium, assembly GCA_031362085.1. Classification (GTDB taxonomy): domain Bacteria; phylum Bacteroidota; class Bacteroidia; order Chitinophagales; family Chitinophagaceae; genus VBAR01. Next base: position 3,187 of record JANLSA010000139.1, read on the forward strand.
GAAGTGAAACCACATGCACCTCGAATGGTGAAAATGTTTGTTGAACGTGAATTTATTGGTGCTATTATTGGACCCGGTGGAAAAGTTATACAAGAAATGCAGCGTGTAACAGGAACTACAATCAATATTGAAGAAGTAAACAATATGGGTGAGGTAAGTGTGTTTGGTGTAAACAAAGAAGGTGTAGCAAAAGCTGAAGCATGGATTAAGGGAATCGTTGCTGTACCCGTTGTGGGTGATGAATATGAAGCCACAGTAAAATCAATTATGCCGTTCGGTGCATTTGTAGAATTTATGCCGGGCAAACAAGGATTGGTGCACATCAGCGAAGTAAGCTGGAAACGTTTGGAAACACTGGAAGGATT
>JANLSA010000160.1:0-3344 GCA_031362085.1 Bacteroidota bacterium
TTTCAACAGTGAGACTTATAAGATCAACTGGGGCCCAAATGTTGATTGGAGTCTCAAAATTTCGGGGCAAGGTACGATCAATCAGTTCGATACTGTTGATCACATATTTGTATTTTTGTTCAACTCCTTATAAAAAAAATAAGTTAAGCGGTTACAAATTTAGTTTCTTCGGGTACAAATAAAAGAATAAGAATGGAGGTCATAAAAAACCTTTCGGATGCAGAACTGATTGGAAGCCTTAAAAAGGGAAGAGGCATGGATGCGGCGGTGAAATTTATTTACCGTGAGCATTTTGAAAGCCTGAGCTGGTTTATAATGCACAATAATGGCGGTCGGCAGGATGCTGAGGATATTTTTCAGGAAGTTCTTGTGAATTTTATAGAATTGGTACAAAAAGATAAGTTTCGGGGTGAAGCGAGTGTAAAAACTTTTTTGTTTGCTATGAATCGGCACACCTGGCTGAATGAACTTAAAAAAAGAGGCAGAAGCGATCTACGTGAATTGAAATACGAAGCTTTGCAAGATAAAACCGAGATGGATGTAACTCATTTTATTGTGGGTAGAGAAGCGAAGCATGAGGTGATGAAATTGGTGGAGCAATTAGGAGAAACCTGCCAAAAAATTTTAGTCATGTTTTATTATGAAAATCTATCGATGAAGGAAATGCTTAACGGATTGGAGTACGAAAACGAACAGGTGGTACGCAATAAAAAACATAAATGCCTGAAAAAACTTGAGCAAATGATTTTAAATAACCCTTCATTGAAGCAAAACTTAAAAAACCTGTTCCATGGATAATTTTACACAACGGGAAGAAATACTGATAAAATATATTGACGGGTTGATGAGTCAGGAAGAAAAATCAGTATTTGAAAAAAATCTTTCTGTTGATGCTATTCTACGTGATGAATTAGAAAATCTACAGATTACCCGATACGCAATAAACCGATATGGGTTGAAAGAAACCGTTGCTACCATTCATACTAAAATGATGAATGAGTTTAAAGAAAAAAAACCGGTTAGAAATATATCAAGTTTAAGAAAGATAGTAGCGGTGGCTGCCAGTATTATTTTTATTTTCCTGGCAGTGCAAGGTTGGATATTTTATAATTTATCTGCCAGCAAAGTTTTTACAGCAAACTATATTCAATATGTGCCAGATGGTTTTCGTGATGGTTCAACAAATATTTCCGCTTCACAAAAGGCATATATGGAAAATGATTATAAAAAAGTAATTCAACTTGCTGCTACCTCGGAGAGTCCGAATGATCATTTTTTAGCAGCACATGCACAACTTGCTCTGAATAATGCAGAAGCGGCCGTCGATGGGTTTAAAAAAGTGATTGCCTCATCTGATAAAACGAAAACTATTGAATTAAAAGATGCCGCAGAATATAACCTGATTTTATCCTTTATAAAAAATAAGGATTATGATTTGGCATTGGACCTCATGAAAAAAATTAAAGAAAACCCGGCTCATTTATATAATAAAAATATTACGAACAAGTTGTTCCGACAGGTAAAAATGCTGAAATGGCGTTAATTTATTAAGTAATGTTATGTTATAAGTCTCTTTCAAAACAGAAGGAGATTTTTTTTTGCCCGATGGTTACATTTTATTTCACTGGTTTTACAAAAGAAAAATTACATTTTACAAAAAAAACTTAAAACAAAACTATGAAAACAACATCTGTGAATTTAGCAGGTATATTGGCCGTTTCAGTACTTATTTTTTATTCCTGTCAAAAGGAGTTAAATAGTTCGTCTGACGTATTAAACAAACCCCATAAGGCTTCAATTTATTTAACCGATCATCAAACACCTGTATTTGACAGTGTTTTTATAGACCTCCAGGCACTGGAAGTAAAATTGAGTGGCGATAGTTTGCCTCATGGCGGATGGATTACGATGAACATAAGACCCGGTGTGTACAATATTTTGAAATTCAGAAATGGTATTGATACGTTGTTTGCAACAGGTATTTTGACTAATGCAAGAATTAATAAAATCCGGTTGACATTAGGTACTCGAAATACTGTTATGAAAGATGGACAGAGTTTCCCATTGCCGATAAAAGATGAAGACAAACAGGTTGTTCTTAATCTTGCTGTTTCAAATTTTGAAATTAATACACCGGGTTCAGTTCGTTTTTGGATCGATTTTGATGCAGCCCGTAGCATACAAATTGATAATAGTGGAAGTGGAAATAATAATGGATATCGGTTAAAATGCAATATCAAAGTATTTACAACAAGCCGGAGTGGAAGAATAGAGGGTAAAGTTTTTCCCCGTGCAGCTAGCCCGGTTATCATTGCTCATAATGGTATTGATACAGCAACCGCAATTCCTGAAAGCGATGGTGAGTTTAAAATCGTAGGGCTAAACCCGGGCACATATACGGTAATATATGATGGCAATAACGGTTACCGTGATACAACAATTAGCAATATTGTTGTAAGAAAAGGAGAAGATACTCACCTAAATTCAATTACGCTTCCAAAATAAATACTCGATGATAAATTGCTAATGAAGAAACAAAATAATGAACCTTTGAAAAACCACACCTACTTCATTTTAAATGAAGTGGGTGTTGCTTTAATTATTTCTTGTGTCTGGCAATTTCTTTGTAGCCGTTTTTTTTGTGAAATAATAAACAAGCATCAACACAATAGTTCCAATTGCAACCCAACGCCATTTTAAGCCATGACGGATCGGATCGTAATTGCCTACAGAAACTAAGTGAGCCCAATAGTTAGGTTGTTTGAAACGGGGATCAATTGTGGTATTGTGCAACAGGTCTGTTTTTGCTTTTTGCAAAGCCATATCAGGGGCAAAACCACGGGATAAGTAATAATGAAGTTTGGAAATAATAATAGCAGTAGATTGATCGTTTGCTTTCCACAAAGAGGTAATTACATTCGGACAACCCGCAAAAGAAAATGCACGGCTCAAACTCATTAATCCTTCGCCTTTTATTAATTGCCCTGTTCCGGTTTCACATGCGCTGAGTATTACCAGTCTTGTGCTATCAAGTCGCAGGTTGTAAATTTCCTGTGCATATAATTTTGAATCTGTCGAATCATTCTGTGCAGGATAAAAAACAATGAATGACTGCATTGGTTTTTCATTATTTAACTGAGCATGTGTGGCAAGATGTAAAATACCCTGTGAATTTGCTTTCAACAAAAAGTTTGACTTTGTGGCTGACGAATCTACAAACGATTCTCCATTAAGATTTGATATTTCTTTTTGGGTTTCAGGTAATCGGCTGAATGAAATTGTACTATCGGCAAAACTTCTGTTTGTAAATGGAGCAAATGCCAATGTACCCTGGTCATTGAGTG
>JANLSA010000180.1:0-3924 GCA_031362085.1 Bacteroidota bacterium
ACAGAGCTTGCACGTTCGCTGGCAAGGCACATGTTCGACAGTGATGACGCACTTATACGCATTGACATGAGTGAGTACATGGAAAAATTTACCGTAAGCCGTTTAATTGGTGCACCTCCGGGTTATGTAGGTTACGAAGAAGGCGGACAGTTAACAGAGAAAGTAAGAAGAAAACCGTACAGTGTAATTTTATTAGATGAGATAGAAAAAGCACACCCGGATATTTATAATATTCTATTACAGGTATTGGATGATGGTCAGTTAACAGATGGCTTGGGAAGAAAAGTAGATTTTAAAAATAGTATGATTATCATGACTTCAAATATTGGTGTTCGCCAGTTAAAAGATTTTGGAACGGGAGTAGGATTTGCCACAAGTTCTAAAATAGAACATGAAGATGAAGCCAATAAAGCCGTTATTGAAAAAGCCTTGAAAAAAACTTTTTCCCCGGAATTTTTAAACCGCATCGATGATATTGTTATTTTCAATAGTCTTACCAAAGATCATATCTTCAGCATTATTGATATATTAATGAAAGGGGTGTTGAAACGATTGGTCAATCTGGGTCTTTCACTGGAACTGACAGAAGATGCAAAAACATTTATTTCTGATAAAGGATACGATGCGCAGTTTGGAGCAAGACCCTTGCATCGGGCTATTCAAAAATACCTGGAAGATCCGTTGGCAGAGGAAATCCTGAATATGAATATTAAAACCGGTGATCTGTTAGTTGCCGATTTAGATAAAGAAAATCAGAAATTGAAATTTTCATTTAAAGAAAAGATTGAAGAAAAATCAAGTGCTTGATTTCCGGTTCTAAAATATTTTTACAAAACCCTTCTGATTTCAAAAGAAGGGTTTTTCATTTTACCAGCTTTGTTATTACTTTGATGCCGGATGAAGAATAAAAAAATTATAATTACGATTGATGGCTGGAGCAGTTGCGGTAAAAGCACACTGGCAAAACAATTAGCCAAAAAATTGGGATATGTTTATGTGGACAGTGGCGCTATGTACCGGGCCATTACTTTATTTTTTTTACGAAATCATATTGACTGGACAAATCGTAAGGAAGTGAAAAATGCTTTAAAAAAAATAACACTTGAATTTATTTTTAATGAACTATCACAGTCCAGCGAAATATATTTGAATGATGAAAATGTTGAGTATGTAATACGGGATCTTGTAATTGCCGAAAAAGTAAGTGATGTAGCAGCTATAAAGGAAGTGCGGGAATATGCAGTGGCTCAACAGCAAAAGATGGGAAAGAAAAAAGGAATTGTAATGGATGGCCGGGATATTGGAACCGTAGTTTTCCCAAAAGCCGAATTGAAGATTTTTATGACTGCTGATAATACCGTTCGGGTGGAAAGAAGATTCAAGGAATTGTATGAGAAAAACCCCAATATTTCAATTGAAGATGTAAAAGCAAACCTGGAAATGAGAGATTATATCGATTCAAACCGGGAAATAAGCCCTCTGAAAAGAGCTTCGGATGCTTTGGAGCTTGATAATACACGGCTTTCAATAGAACAGCAACTTGAGATTGCCCTGAAATGGGCCAATAAAAAAAATAATAAATAAAAATTTCAATAGAAACTTGCATATACCAACTACCCGTATTATTTTAGCTCTCCAATTGACTCAGGTCAATTCTTTCCTAGTCTCCTTTTTCGAAAAGCCAACTATAAATCCTCTTACTTAGTAAAATCTAGAAGCAGCAATTGTAATAGCAATTTGTCTATTATATATTACCTGCCTGCATTATCCAAATCTCTTGAATAGTTACAATTATCCTCCTCCGGAAAAACGGTAAATTCATTCCTATCTGATTACCTCATGGTCCAAACTATGAATCACTACAACCATTGTGGAAGTATTTGATTCATCATATACCGTTTTGAAAACAATTTTATTTAATTAATGTACACTATTCTTAACAAAAAAAAACCTTGAGTTATGAAAAAGATTTTACTCTCTTTATGCTTGTTCGGATCTGTAATGGTTGGTAAAAGCCAAACCATTCTTAACGAACTTTATGTGGAACCAAAAGCCACAACGAACGAATTTTTCGAATTGTATTATGCAGGAACATTGCCTATTGGTGATAATGTGGATTGCTGGACAATGGTCTCTTATTTTGACCTGACAGCTACAGGTGGCGGAATAGGTGTTTACGTTATGGATCTTCCAAATGTAACAACCGGCTTCTCTAACAGGTATATGGTTGGTGCAGCATCAAATCCTTTTACTGCCCAGGGAAGTGCTGGAAAAATTCCAAATTTCAACTGGAACGCAATGCCTGCTTCTGGAAGAGTAACAAAATGGACTGTAAGTGGTGGAGTTTGGTCTCAGGCAGCTGATCCAGTAAACCTACAGGATTTCTTTAATAATAAAGGTGGCGGAGGTTTCAACTATTCTGCAATGATATTCGTTAATGGAATTTTCAATAACGGATTTTTAGGTGGAACTAGTTCAACCACATCCCCTATTATTACAGGGTTACCTAATTTATCACTTACTACACTTAATTCAAATGTATGTACGCCTTTCACAATAAACTTTGCAACACTTGGTGCAATGGAAAATGTAAATTCATCTGCAGGTAGTGATAATGGTTATAACCGTAAGTCTGATGGTAAATGCGGTGCTTGGGAAAAATCTTCTTCAAGTTCTGAACATACTCCGGGTATTACAAATGGAGCAACTTCAACTACAGGTGTAGGTTCTATGACAACTACAGAGGTATTACAATGTAGCAATATTTTACCTCCACCAAATTATTTTTCCACTATTACATTTGATATAGTAGATGCTGGTACAAGTGGTGCAACATTAGCAGATGATTTCCCGGTAGAAGTTCAGTTATTTTTTGATAATAATAAAAATGGAATTCCTGATGGTCCAGATACATACCAACGTTCAAAATTCCAGGCAAATTTTTTGTCAGCAGCAGATACTTTCAGAATACCTCAGTCTCAATTCACAATACTTATTTATAAAACAAAAAGAGGGTGTTTTGATAAAGTGGTAAAAATTGCTAATCCATGTAATCCACTTCCGGTTCACTTCAAATCTTTCACCGCAACAAGATCAAACAGTACAAATGTATCTGTGAAATGGGAAACTGCTTCAGAGCAAAACTCAGCAGGATTTGCAGTAGAAAGAAATGTAAGAGGTAGCTGGGATCAGGTAGCATATATTCCTTCTCAGGCTGTTGGTGGTACCAGCAACAGTGTATTAACTTATCAACTAAATGATTTGAATGCGACAAGAGGTGTTTCTCAGTATCGCATCCGTCAGGATGATATAGATGGTGCTGCAAAACTTTCAGACATCCGCTCAGTTCGTGGTGAAGGTCAGAAAGGATCAACAATTGTTTATCCAAACCCGACGGACAATGGTAAAGTAAACATTGTATTTGAAGGTGGAGAAATAACTAAACGTAATATCTCAGTTCAGGATATGAGTGGCCGTATTGTAAAACAATGGAATAATTATTCGAATAACAATATTCAGATAGAAAATCTGTCGCCAGGTTTCTATACAGTTCGGATAGTTGATATCGGAACTGGTGAGCAGAGTGTAGAAAAGGTAGTGGTTAATAAACGTTAAAGCTCAAGGTTATCTTTGACGAAGGGGAACATGCGAAAGCTGTTCCCCTTTTTTATTTATCACAGAACAAAAAATTACATTTGAAATTAAATAGTAACTCATCAATCCGTCAGAGTCTTGTCATTCCGAGTCCGCCATCGGCGGAGAGGAATCTCAAAGTTTACAACAGAAAATAAAACAACTTAATTTGAAAAGTTTTCGGCTACATTATTCTCTTATAATGGATAAATCAGGAATGATCTAAAAATTTTGAAGCCCCATCGGGGCTAAATTTTGGTAACTTAACAATCCAAATAATCAACAAAGCTC
>JANLSA010000205.1:0-12303 GCA_031362085.1 Bacteroidota bacterium
AGGAAATTTTGATGTGCCACAAGAAATGAATTGGGATTTATGGTTGGGTACGGCAAAAAAAATAGATTTTAATCCGGCTTATCATCCTTTTAACTGGCGAGGTTGGTGGGCATTTGGTACAGGAGCATTGGGAGATATGGCTTGTCATATTATGGATCCGATTTACAGAATACTTCCGATTCTTTATCCGGACTCTGTTGAATGCAGCGTAAGTACGGTATGGAAAGATATGTGGGCAGAAGGAAGTTATATTGATAGTTGCCCGCCATCGTCAATCATTCATTTAAATTATCCAAAGAATAATGGCAAAGGAAGTATAAAAGTAAGTTGGCATGATGGCGGACTTTTGCCTAAGAGACCCGATGAATTGTTAACTGAAGAAGAATTTGGAAATTGGGATGGTGGTGTTTTATTTATTGGAACAAAAGGAAAATTGCTGATGGATTGCTATGGCGAGAATCCACGACTCTTGCCAACCAAACTGATGAAAGAAAAACAAATGCCAGCAGAAAAAATAAAAAGAGTTCCTGAAGGTCATTATGTGCAATGGGTGAATGCCTGTATTGCCGGGTATGGTAATGCCAAAACAAGTTCTCCTTTTGAATATGCGGGTCCTTTTACAGAAAGTATTTTAATTGGCAATCTAGCAATACGTAGTTCAATGATGGTAAATCCGAAGCTGAAAGGCTGGGGTGATAAATACCTGGGTCGTAAAAAATTATTGTGGGATGCAAAGAATATGAAGATTACAAATTTTGATGAAGCAAATCAGTTTGTGAAAAGAGAATATAGAGTGGGGTGGAGTTTGAGTTTATAATCGTTACATCTTAATTACCTATTTTCTAATTCGAACTAAATCTTCTTAGTTCTATTTTTAATTTTTTAGAACAGATAGGATCTTGATCTGGTGTTAAACATTCACAAATTCCAGTTAGTTTTTTTCTGGTAGAATCAGAGAATGATAAATAAAATCGGTTTAACACACTAAAAGGTAAACTACCTTTTTCTGTGATACTAGAATTAAGGGTAACCGTTTCTATAAGAGTTAATATCTCATTTTCAGTATTATAATTTCCTTTTACGGCACATTCTACAATAACTGAAGCAAAAGATTTTGTGGTACTGAAACCATTATAATTTTTCGAAAGGGAATCATACATTAAATCAATTCCAATTGGGAAGAAGAGAGTGTATTTCCCTTTTTTATTTTTTATATATATTTCCCCAAGCCACTCGCCATCGATGTTCTGTGAAAATAAATTTCCTGAAAAAAGCAGGCAGGCTATGAAAAAAATATTTTTCATTCATTAAAAATAAGAAAGAGTTTTTGAAAAAGTTGCAGTCGTATGCTATACTTTCCTTAGTATGGCATACTTTACTACCCACCCGGCTTCTGATAAATAAACCGCACCATTGCATTCTTGGTGCTATCGCTTTTTAAATAGAGTTGATAACGTTTGTCACCTGCATTTATAATCATCAATGCCGTATTGGGAGGAATGCTACCCATATTTTCTCCCACCATTATTACTTCCTGCATCGGTTTTTTCAAATCAATTCTTACATGCATGGTTACTGGCTTTGTAGTAAGCATTTTTCTGGATACAGTAGGATAATTATTTACATAAACAGAAATTGTATCGCCATCTATTTGTCCATTATCATAAAAATCAATTTTAATATTTCCGGTGTCCACCATTATTTCTTTTACTAATTCTGCTTTTCGTTGTACTAAAGTCGGCGGAAGTTTTGGATCAGGTTTAAAATCGGGTTTTGTCACACGGTTCAATACAATCGTACCCGGCGGACATGCGGTACGTTTATCCATCGTAGTTCCGCTCCAGCTTCCGCGTAGTTGTTCATCGGCGCCTTCAGTATGCAGCACCAATGTATATTTCTTTATACACGGAATGCAATCACTGGGTATTTGAAAAGTAATTACTTTCAATTCATCAATCGTTGCTGTTTTGGTTTTGGCATCCCAATTTCCTTCAAAATCTTCTTTAACAAAATTTGTGGGGTCAGAATAATGGTAGGAATATCCGGTAATATGACTGCCGGCTATTTGCAATTGCAATTCGATATTATAAACCGGAAAACAGCCCCCCTGGTTCTGAACCAATTTCCCTTTCCAGATTCCATTAATATTTAATTCCTGCTTCGAAGTCTGTGCATTTGTAATTAAAAGACAGGCAGTATATAATAATATGAGAAGGCAGCGTTTCATTTAATGGAGCAAAATAGTTTAAATGAATTTAATCGAATTAAAAAACTTGCCCCACGGTTGCGGGGGTACAGAAACGGTATGATTTGTTAGTAACCGGATATGTAAGCGAATTATTTTTTCCGGTATTTAAACCGCACCATTGCATTCTTTTGTTCAGTGGATGTTATTCTTACGTCAAAACGTTTATCACCTGCTTCCACAATCATGAGTGAAGTATTAGGAGGAATGCGACCCAGATTTTCTGCAACCATTATGAGTTCATGGTCGCTGTTGTTTTCATCCATTTTTAAATTGATGACAAGTGCAGAAGCCGTAAGGCGTTTTTTTGAAAGCACTAATTTGTTGTCGTAATACACCGAGATGGTGTCATCATCTATAATGCCGTTGTCATAAATTTTTACAACAACAATATCATTATCTATTTCCAGAGTTGAAACCAATTCATTTTTCCGAGTGGTTAGTATGTTGGGTTTGGGAATGATAAGTTTGGGAATAGAATTTTTTTCAACGGCTTTGTCAATTTTTATTGCCGAATCAACAGGGGAATTTTTTATTGGTAATGATTTTTTTGCAGCGGTATTTGTTGATGATGTATTATTCGTTACAGGTTTTTTGACTGGGGGCTTTGTAACAATATTTGTAACTGGTTTTTTTACAGGCGGCTTGGTACTTGTTGGAGGCGATGTTTTCTTTATTGGTGTTGTGGCAATCTTTGTATTTGGTGAATCTTTTTTTAAAGGTTGAATAGCTGTGTTAGGTTTCAATTTGTTTCTTAAAAAAGGCTCTACCGGAAAATCGGAAGTTGTTACTCTTCTCAGATAAACGGTTCCGTCTCCACAATCTTCTCCTTTTTTTCCACCGAAACTGTTCTTCTCAAATTTACTGGTATAGTTACCTTCCAAAAATTCTTCACGCCCCGATTTGGTATACACGAAATTGCATTTCATAATACAGGGAACGGAATAATCTGACATTCTGAGTTCCACTGTTTTTATTTCCTCTACCAATGCTTTTTGTGAAGCTTTACTAAAATTTCCGGTAAGTGTTGCTTTGCCATAAAATATGGTGGAGAGATAGGAATAGGAAACACCCGAGATTTTATTTCCTTTTTGTTCTAGCTGAACTTCAAATTTATATTGACTACCGTCGGCGGTAAAAAAATTACCCCGCCATATTCCGGTAATATTTTGCGCAAGGCTAATGGAATACGGAATCAGGAGGGAGGTGAGGAGAAATAATTTTAATAATAACAATCTTTTCATCACGGCTTCAAAACTAACGAATAAGTTCGTAAAGAAATATGGTTGGCAGGCAATAGTTTGTTAATTTCGCCGCACTAAAATGGTGAGTGGTAAATGGTAAATAGTGAGTGGGGTTTCAGACAGTTTTTTTACAGCAGTGTTAAAAAATAATTCATTTTTAATTATTAATTTTTAAGATGATTAATGTTACGTTACCAGATGGTTCAGTCCGGCAATATGAAAAAGGAATTTCATCATTGGATATCGCCAAATCAATTTCAGAAGGGTTGGCAAGAAAAGTTTTAGCTGCAACTGTAAATGGAAATATTTGGGATGCCAGCCGTTCTATCAATGAGGATGTTTCATTAAAGCTTTTGACATGGAATGATACGGATGGAAAAAATACATTCTGGCATTCTTCTGCGCATGTAATGGCCGAAGCTGTTGAGGCAATGTATCCCGGAGTGAAATTTTGGGTAGGCCCCCCTGTGGAAAACGGTTTTTACTATGATATGGATCTCGGTGATAAAAAAATTACGGAGGAAGATTTGCTTGTGATTGAAAAAAAGATGAATGAATTTGCTAAAAAAAATAATTCATTTGAAAGAAAAGAAATTTCAAAGGCGGATGCGGTAAAATATTTTACCGAAAAAGGGGATGAGTATAAACTTGATTTATTACAAAATCTGAATGATGGTGAAATAACTTTTTATACCCAGGGAAATTTTACAGACCTCTGTCGTGGACCGCATATTCCCAACACCAATTTTATAAAGGCAATCAAACTTACCAATATAGCCGGTGCTTACTGGAAAGGTGATGAGAAAAATAAGCAGCTTACAAGATTGTATGGCATTACATTTCCCTCGCAAAAAGAATTGGATGAATATGTATTGCTTTTGGAAGAAGCAAAGAAAAGAGATCACCGGAAGCTTGGAAAAGAATTAAGCATCTTTACAATGGATGATGATGTAGGGCCCGGCTTGCCCCTATGGATGCCAAATGGAACGATCATCATTGAAGAATTAGAAAGACTTGCAAAAGAAACAGAACAAGCAGCAGGATACAAGAGAGTGGTTACGCCACATATTGCTAAAGAAAATTTATATATCACCAGCGGACACCTGCCTTATTATAAAGACAGCATGTATCCACCAATGGAATTAGAAGGACAGAAATATTATTTGAAAGCAATGAACTGTCCGCACCATCATAAAATTTTTGCTGCAGAACCCAAGAGCTATAAAGATTTGCCCCTGCGGTTGGCGGAATACGGAACCTGTTATCGCTACGAGCAAAGTGGTGAATTGTTTGGATTGATGCGGGTACGTTGTCTGCATATGAACGATGCACATATTTATTGCACCTACGATCAGTTTTATGAAGAGTTCAAAGCCGTGAATGAAATGTATCTGAAGTATTTTAAAATTTTTGGAATTGATAAATATGTAATGCGGTTGAGTTTGCATAACCCGGCAAAGCTGGGTCAGAAATATGTAGATGAACCTGAACTTTGGAAAGAAACGGAAGCATTGGTAAGAGATGTGCTCATAAGAACCAATACCCCATTTGTAGAAGTTCAGGATGAAGCAGCTTTTTACGGACCCAAGATCGACGTTCAGATCTGGAGTACGATAGGCAGAGAGTTTACATTAGCAACCAATCAGGTTGATTTTGCCCAGGGCCGCCGTTTTAAATTAGAATTTACCAATCATGAAAATAAATCGGAGACCCCGCTGATTATTCACCGTGCACCATTAGGCACTCATGAGCGGTTCATCGGATTCTTATTGGAACATTATGCTGGCAAATTTCCGGCATGGCTTGCCCCTGTTCAGGTAAAAGTGCTGCCAATCAGTGATAAGTTTATGGATTACGCAAATTCAGTTTTGGAGAAACTAAAAAAAGCGGATATTCGTGCAGAGGTTGACGACCGGCAGGAAAAAATTGGAAAGAAAATTCGTGACACAGAATTGATGAAAGTGCCCTATATGTTTGTTGTGGGAGAAAAAGAAGTGAGTGAAAATAAAGTGGCAGTGAGGAGACAGGGCAAAGGAGATATAGGGGCAAGGTTGGTTGATGAAGTGATTAGTGAGTTGAAATATGAAATCAAAGAAAGAAAGTCAGATTAAAAAGACAATTTGCAAAAAGAAAATAATCAATATTCAGAGTTAAATACTGATTCAGAAGAAACTCCTCATTCCCTGATGAGGAAAAAATAAAAACAAATGCTCTTTTCAGGGAAAGAGTTAATTTAAAATTTTTAGATGGCAGTACAACAAGGCGGTGGTGGTTACAAACCCGGAGGCGGTGGCTTCCAAAAACCAGCAGGTGGTGGTGGATTTCAAAAACCCGGTGGCGGTGGTGGATTCAACAAAGGTGGTTTCAATAGAGGCAGATTTGCTCCCCGCAAAGAAGCTGAACACCGGATCAATCATTTTATCAGAGTTCCCCAGGTAAGATTAGTTGGTGAAAATATTGAAGTTGGCGTTTACACAACTCAGGAGGCAATGAAGATGGCACAGGATCAGGCATTGGATCTGGTAGAAATTTCTCCACAAGCAGATCCGCCGGTATGTAAAATAATTGACTACAATAAATTTTTGTACGATAAGAAGAAGAAAGAAAAAGAGATGAAGGCAAAGAGCCATACTTCCGAAGTAAAAGAAATTCGTTTTACCCCCAATACAGATGATCATGATTTTGATTTCAAATCACGTCATGCTGAAAAATTTTTAAAAGATGGCGATAAAGTAAAAGCGTATGTGCAGTTTAAAGGACGTGCCATACAGTTTAAAGACCGTGGCGAATTATTACTTTTAAAATTTGCGGAGCGATTAAAAGAAATTGGCACACTGGAAAGTATGCCAAAATTAGAAGGAAGAAGAATGATTGCGATTTTTACTCCGAAAGGAAAGAAGAAGGCTGAAAAGTAATTGGATATTGGGAATTAGTGTAAACATTATTATATAAACCGTTTCATATTGGGACGGTTTTTTATTTCCAGAACTATGGTAAATTTATTTTTTAAAATAAATAAAATAGAATGAAATTCTTACTAACTGTAATATGCCTGCTTAGCTTATCAACTATCTCCTTTTCTCAAAACGGACTCGTATTAAAAGGATTATTGCCTGCAAGTATTGATTACAGGTTGTATCAATCTCCTGTAAAAGATCAGGCAGAAAGAGGAACATGTATCGCATTTTCTGTTGCTGCAGTTATGGAAAACTTTGATGGTGTGCCAGCTGATTTAAGCGAACAGGGTGCATACGGTTCTATTAAGTTAAAGGAATTTGGGAAAAACAGAATTTCAAGTGGGGGCTTATTAGCAGAGTATCCGGAGTTTTTAAAGACCTCAGGATTTATGCATGAAAGTAAAATGAAGTATGACCCCAAAGCTCAACTCTGGACAAAGGATGATAACCTGTTAAAACAATATCTTAATGAAGGTCAAATGGGAATTGCTGATTTACTTAAAGCAAGTGGTACTTCTCGTTATGGAGTTGAGGAAGGGAATTATATTTATTTAAAAGATAATGATGCGAAAGATATTGTAAAAATTAAAAAACTTTTGACAGATGGAAATAAAGCAATCGCTGTAGGCTATACCCAATTGTATGTTCCTTACTGGAGTTCAATAAAGTCTAATGCAATCACTCCCGATATCGGATTCAGCTATTCAGTTGGGGAAAAGATATACAGTTATTCAATAGCAAAAATTTTAAACCCCAAAATTGTGGAAGACTGTATAAAAGGTAAGGCAGCTATTTATAAAACGGATACTACAAAAGATTATGGTTATTACGGGGGGCATGCTGTTACAATTGTAGGATACAATGATAAAGGGTTTATTATTAAAAATAGCTGGGGATTAGATTGGGGGATGAAAGGATTTGCCGTTATCAGTTATGATTATCACCGTCTTTTTTGTGATGAAGCATTAGCAATTTTAAAACCATCTGTTAAGTCAACAACAGAAGCAGAAATAAATCCATCACCAGAAATTTATTTAAAAACGGTTCTTTCAGATATTGACAATAAAAAAGCACTCCGACTTTCATCATTTGCACCCGGTGCCGGGGGCTTATTTCAAATTACATCGTTAAATTATCAGGTATATGAACAAAATCCGGATGGTACAAGAGGTAATCTGATTGAAATGCCTTTTAAATCTATTACATCATTTTCTGTCAATGGATTTCCGGTGCAGGTACTGAAAAATAAATACGCAACTTCAGTATTGCTAAACAAAAAATATTGGGTTCAGATTGTGTATAAAACAAATGCAGATAATATGGAAAGAATAAAAACTTTTCCAAACGTAAATTATACAACAAATGAGTATGCAGAGAATAATCTTATTTCTCTCAAAGGATTGAAATAAAAAAACTATTAAATCGAAATTAATATAAGTTCATTTTTATTTTGAGTGTAATGCAAACCGAACTACTTCAACAATTCTGCCTCTCTTTGCCCGCAACAACAGAGGATATAAAATGGGATAATGATTTATGTTTTTCAATTGGTGGAAAAATGTATTGTGTAATTGCTCTGGAACCGCCTTTCAAATGTTCATTCAAAGTGCGGGATGATGAGTTTGATGAACTTTCAAATTCGGATGGTTTTATGCCTGCACCTTATATGGCAAGAGCAAAATGGGTAACCGTAACAAAACCTTCTATCCTAAATAAAAAAGAATGGGAAAAATTCATACAACAGAGTTATGAACTAAAAAAAGCAAAACTTACAAAGAAAACCAGAAAAGAACTTGGGATTGAATAAGTCAGGAATTTGCAGTAAACAGTCTTCAATCGGCATTCGCAGTAACAACTCACATCTCACAACTCACAATTCACAATTCACAATTCACAACTCTCATTATCCAGTATATCATTCAATAAATACCACTTATACTTTTTTTTCTGCCTCTCATTGCTGAAACAATGCTTTCCGTATCTTGGGCGACATTTATTTCAAAATCAAATTTATAAATATGTCATTTCCCAAAACTTATTTCATTATCGTAGCATTAATAGCTACTACTATAGCAGCTGCACAACCCGTACCAGGTAGTCCCGGTTCAAGAACCGATTCTACCCGTCGTACCAATGGTGCAACACCTCCTGCTACTGGGCCTAAACCATACAAAGAAGTAATTACTTCAAAAGCGGTTACCAATGTTGGTTTATTTACTGTACATAAAATAGAAGAAAAATATTTCTTTGAAATACCGGAGTCATTATTTGGCAGAGAAATCTTGATCGTAAACAGAATTTCAAAATCTGCTGCTGCTAATCGTATCGGTGGCTTCCTGGGTTATGGTGGAGATCAAATAGGTCAAGGGGTAGTGAAATTTGAAAAAGGGCCTGGCAATAAAATTTTTCTAAAAACAATATCCTATGCCGAGTATGCTAAAGATTCTGCATCGCCAATGTTTACAGCCTTGGGTAATTCAAATCTTCAACCCATTGCGGCTGCATTCGATATTAAATCGTTAGGAAAAGATTCTTCAGGTGCTGTAATAGATATTACAGATTATATAAGTGGCGATAATGAAGTGTTGCATTTTTCGAGTGCATTAAAAAATGCACTGCGTGTTGGATCAGTTCAGGCGGATAAATCATATGTAATTTCAGTAAAAACATATCCGATTAATATTGAAATAAAAACGTTGAAAACATACGGAAGAATGCCAGCATTGCCAGGCACACCCGGCGGCGGTGGTGGGGGTAATTTTACTTTTGAATTAAATAGTTCCTTGGTTCTATTGCCGAAGACTCCCATGCATGAAAGAAAATTTGATAATCGTGTCGGATATTTCACCGTAGGTTATACTGATTTTGATGCAAACCCGCAGGGTGTGGAAAATGTAGTATTGGCAAAAAGATGGAGACTAGAACCTAAAGATGAAGATATAGCCAAATATAACAGAGGGGAATTAGTGGAGCCCAAAAAACCAATCATCTATTATATAGATCCAGCTACTCCTAAGAAATGGGTATCTTATTTAATACAAGGTGTAAACGATTGGCAGGTTGCATTCGAAAAAGCCGGATTTAAAAATGCAATTTTTGGAAAACTTGCACCTACAAAAGAAGAAGATAGCACATGGAGTTTGGATGATGCACGTAATTCTGCAATTGTTTATAAAGCCTCAGATGTGGCAAATGCAAGCGGACCAAGTACAGCTGATCCGAGAAGTGGTGAAATAATGGAAAGCCATATTAACTGGTATCATAATGTGATGAGTCTAGTTCGCAATTGGTATTTTATTCAAACAGCTGCAGTTGATGCAACTGCACGAAAATTAATTTTTGATGATGCATTAATGGGCCGTTTGGTTCAATTTGTTTCCTCGCATGAAGTGGGACATACTTTAGGACTTCGTCACAATTTTGGATCAAGTAGCACTGTACCAGTAGAAAATTTAAGAAACAAAAAATGGGTAGCAGCAAATGGACATACACCATCAATTATGGATTATGCACGTTTTAATTATGTAGCACAACCAGAAGATGGATTAAGTGGTGAAGAATTAATTGGAAGAATAGGTGATTATGATAAATGGGCTATTGAATGGGGTTATCGCTGGTTTCCGAAATTTAATAGTGAAGATGCTGAAAAAGAACATTTAAATAAATGGGTTATTGAAAATTTAAAAGATAGAAAAAATTATTGGGGAGATGGTGAAACAAATGGGGACGATCCAAGAAATCAATCAGAAGATTTAAGTAATGATGCAGTAAAGGCCTCTACTTATGGGATAGCTAACTTGAAAAGAATTTTACCTAATCTTCAAACATGGGCAAAAACAAATAACGAAGGTTATAGCGATTTAAATGAAATGTATGGTGAGCTGCGGGGTCAGTTTAGCCGTTATATGGGGCATGTAAGCCGCCAGGTTAGTGGCATTAATTTAAATCCAAAAACCGTAGAGCAAGAAGGAGCAGTTTATGAGACAGTATCTGAAGCAAAGCAACGGGAAGCTGTAGATTTTATAAATAAACAATTGTTTACAACACCTACATGGTTAGTTGACAGGGATATTTTCAGCAGAACTGGAACAAATGCACTTACAGCAATCGGGGGAATTCAAGATGGAACACTGAGTCGTTTTTTAAGTACAAGAACACTTACTAAATTAATCGAGCAGGAAGCTGCTTTAGGCGATAAGGCTTACCAGGTAACTGAATTATTATCTGATTTGAAAAAAGGAATCTGGAGTGAACTTGCTGCACGTAAAACAATAGATGTTTACAGACGAAATCTTCAGAAATCATATATAAATATTATTGGTGATTTGCTGGCTCCACCATCATCAGGAGGTGGTATTGTCATCAATTTTGGTGGTGCGGCACCTGCTGGTTTATCATTTGATAAATCGGATATTAAAAGTATTCTAAGATCTCATTTAGCTGTCTTGCGTTCCGAAATAAGAGCTGCAGCTACATCCATTACAGATGCAATGACAAAAATGCATCTTCAAGATGTTGCAGTTCGGATAGATAACATTTTGGATCCTAAGTAATAAGATTGACCAGGGTTTTAATAATATTTGACAACGGGGTTTCTTTTGAAACCCCGTTTTTATTTCAAATGATGTTTGGAAGAGAACTGTCTCAAACCTATCTTTGCCGCCCCTTTCAAAAGGGTAGTTCTTTCATTCTGATACTACGGAGTTTATCGAAGTATCGGAAATAGGAATAAACATTACTGAAGAGGCTCGTAAAGGAATCTGACTGTTCAGATTCGCCTCAAAGGTGTAATCATTAAAGCATTTAAAATGCCTAAGGTAAAAACAAACTCCAGTGCCAAGAAACGTTTCAAAGTAACGGGTACAGGAAAAATCACTCATCAAAAGAGTTTCAAACGTCACATTCTGACGAAAAAATCAAAAAAGCGTAAACGTGTAATGGGCAAAGACGCCACAGTAAACAAAGCAAATATGAACTTTGTTAAGTTCCTGCTGCGCCTGAAGTAGTAAGAAATCAGTCTGCAATTTTCAGTCAGCAGTCAGACCTCAATTTTAAATCGACAATTTTAAATTTTAAATCACTAAGATATGCCTCGTTCAAAAAATGCGGTTGCAAGTAAAGCCCGCCGGAAAAAAATACTAAAACAAGCCAAAGGATTTTATGGCAAACGTAAAAACGTTTATACCGTTGCAAAAAACGTAGTTGAAAAAGGAATGACCTATATGTTTGTTGGTCGTAAGTTGAAGAAAAGAGAATACCGCACCTTATGGATTGCACGTATCAATGCAGCAGTTCGTGAAGAAGGAATGACGTATTCACAATTCATCAATAAACTTTCTAAAAAAGGAATTACGATGGATAGAAAAGTATTGGCAGATATTGCAATGAATAACCCGGAGACTTTTAAAAGTTTAATAGCTCAGGTAAAATAATAAAAGCATTCAGTAAAATGATTAAACCGGCTTTGGGGAAAACTCAGCCGGTTTTTTGTTTTTTAAGTATGTGTAACCTCTACTTTTGTAAGAATAATTAATAAACCTCATTTCAGAATGGATAACACTTACCTCGACCTCGTAAAGCAAACTTTTAAATTTCCTCAGGAAGGAATAGAAGTGGAAGATGGAAATCTTACATTCAATGGTATTGATTTGAAAGCATTGATTGCAAAATATGGCACACCAATGAAAGTGAGTTTCCTGCCAAAAATTGGGATGCAGATTAAAAAAGCAAGGACCATGTTTGCCGCTGCTATCAAAAAACACAAATACGAGGGTAAATACAATTATTGTTATTGTACTAAAAGTTCGCATTTCAGTTTTGTAGTGGAGGAAGCATTAAAGCAGGATATTAATCTTGA
>JANLSA010000242.1:0-3889 GCA_031362085.1 Bacteroidota bacterium
TTCTGCCTAAAGCGAAACGAAGTCTTCGTTGGGGTAACCAATGGGGTTCGAACCCACGACCCTTAGAACCACAATCTAATGCTCTAACCAACTGAGCTATGGCTACCATTTTGAGAGCAACAAAAATATAGAAAATCATGACCCGCACCAAAACCAGATTTTGAATAAGGCATCGCTTTCAGTTTCTTTGCACCTCTTTTAAAAAACATTACCTGATTTGTTTGACTGTTTTAAAATCACATTGGTATAAAAATGAATTACTGGCTGATCCTCATTCCTCTTATTTCTGCATTTATAGGGTGGGTTACCAATTGGGTAGCTATCAAAATGTTGTTTCATCCCCGTGAACCTAAAAAAATCCTGGGTGTCACTTTTCATGGCATATTTCCCAAAAGGCAGCAGCAGTTTGCCGAAAAGCTGGGGAAACTTGTTAGTGCCGAGTTTCTTTCCTTTGATGATATTGAACAAAAAATAAGTAATCCTGAAAACCTTAAACAAATTTTACCAATGGTTGATGTACATATTGATCATTTTCTCCGTAGAAAATTGCCGGATGAAATGCCTGTCATCAGTATGTTTATTGGTGATAAAACGATCAACAAAATGAAATCGGTTTTTATGGTGGAAATAGAAGAGCTGTTTCCTAAAATAATGAAGCAATATGCCGGCAATCTTAAAAAAGAATTAGACCTGGAAGAAATTGTTTATACAAAAGTGTCTGCCTTTTCATCAGATAAATTGGAAGATATTCTCTACCAGATTATGTCAAAAGAATTCCGGTTTGTGGAAATATTGGGTGGTGTTATTGGTTTCCTAATCGGTCTATTACAGGTTCTGATTACTCAATTGACCCAATAAACAATCCACTATTTTGAACAATTTCCGCTTATAAACGTTAATCACCCATTCATCACTCATTTTTCCCCATTGTGCAGGTTCAAACAACTTTGACCGTCTAATTTAAAAATCTGAAAATGAAGTTCATAACCTTTACTCTTACATTATTTGTTACAACGTTTGCTTTAAGCCAAAACCCACAAATGGGAAATCGTGGCGGCATACCCGGTATGACTGGTGGCAAAATGCCAAATGGTAGATTCTATGGAAAAATTGTAGATGCAAAAACAGGGAAGGCCCTTGAGTTTGCCACTCTGGAATTAACGCAAAACAAATTTGATTCTGTTTCTAAAAAAAGAAAAGAAGTCGTTGTATCTGGAATGCTAACAAAAGCCAACGGCGATTTTTCTTTAGAGAATGTACCTGCCTTTGGACCCCTAAAATTAAAAATAACAGCAATCGGTTTTAAAGAGGTAATTCAAAATGTCGCCTTTGATTTAAAAAGCGGAAATATGCTGAATGCATTGGATAAAGATCTGGGAAATATAAAAATGGAAATTGATGATAAAGTGCTAAGTACGGTAACCGTTAATTCCACCCGTTCTGCATTGGTACTTGCTGCAGATAAGAAAATATTTAATGTGGACAAAAATTTAGTTAGTGCTGGCGGCACTGCAGAAGATGTGATGAAGAATGTACCATCTGTTCAGGTGGATATTGATGGTAATGTAACATTGAGAAATAACACCCCAACAATTTTTGTTGATAACAGACCTACTACTCTTTCGCTGGATCAAATACCTGCAGATGCAATAGAGAGTATTGAAATTATTACAAACCCCTCAGCAAAATATGATGCATCGGGTGGACAGGCCGGCATCCTGAATATTGTACTAAAGAAAAACAGAAAGGCCGGATATAACGGAAGTATCAGAGCAAGTATTGACAGCCGTGCAAAAATTGGGCTTAATGGAGATATAAGTGTACGGACTCAAAAAACGAATTTCTTTTTAAATGGAAATAATAATCAGTTTAAATCAATTGGTACAGGTACTACGGAAAGAATTTCTTCTATTGGCACACCAAATACTTTTTTAACACAAACTGATCGCATAGTGACTGAGGGTAGTATGAAAATGCTGAGAGCTGGTTTTGATTATTTCCTGAACAACCGGAATACGATTTCCATTACGGGGAATCTGAGTGAAGGAAATTTTTCACCTTTCACAAATAGTAATTTATTGATTGATTCGCTGTATTCAATAAAAAAATCTTCTACCAGCGAAAGACTTGCAAATACAACCCGAAAATTCAGAGGTAATGGACTCACAGCCGGATACAAGCATTTATTTCCTAAAGCAGGACGTGAGTGGACGGCAGATCTTACTTATAATAAAAGCAAAAGCAATAGTGAAAACCTGATAACAACTAATAATTTTTCATACCCTCAAAATAATTTAACCAATACATTTAAACAAAAGCAAAGAACAGAAGGAGCTAATCAATCGGTGATTTTGCAAAGTGATTTTGTAAGTCCGATTTTGGAAAAAGCAAAAATTGAATTGGGTGTCAGAGCGCAGATCCGCGAAATTAACAGTAACCAGATTTTTTATGCTATTGATAATAACTCAGGCAATGCTTTTATCATTCCATCTTTGTCAACAAAATACAATAGTAAAGACAATGTGTATGCTGCATATTCAACGTTCAGCAATACCGTAAAGAATATTAATTATCAAGTGGGGTTACGAGTTGAAAGTTCAGACTATCATGGCGTATTGCCCGATAAAAATCAATCCTTCGATATTAATTTTCCAGTTAGCCTTTTTCCAAGTTTGGGTTTTACAGCAAAAATGAAAAAAGATCAGGATTTACAATTTAATTATTCAAGAAGAATAAACCGACCCAATTTCTTCCAACTGTTTCCATTTACTGACTATTCAGATTCTTTGAATGTAAGCAGGGGAAATCCAAATTTAAAACCTGAGTTTACAAACTCAGCAGAATTATCGTATTCAAAAACATTAAAGAACAGAGATAATTTTCTGGCAAGCATTTATTATAAAAGAACTGAGAACCTTATAACACGTTACCAGGAAAAAGAATTAAGTCCATACAGCAACTCGGAAGTTTTGGTAAATACTTATATTAACGCAAGTTCAAGTTATGTAACTGGATTGGAATTGGTTTCGAAAAATAAGATTACGAAATGGTGGGACCTTACTTCAAATTTCAATCTTTTTACAGCAAAAATAAATTTGAGTGATCCAACAATTCCTGAAACAGATCAGTTTGTAAGTTGGTTTGCAAAAATG
Organism: Bacteroidota bacterium; assembly: GCA_031362085.1. Classification (GTDB taxonomy): domain Bacteria; phylum Bacteroidota; class Bacteroidia; order Chitinophagales; family Chitinophagaceae; genus VBAR01. The sequence continues at coordinate 3,153 of JANLSA010000242.1, forward strand.
AATAACTCTTTTAAACTGCCTAAAAATTTTTCCATTCAATTATCGGGTGAATACCAATCAAAAACGGTTCTTCCTCCGGGTGGTTCAGGTAGTGGCGGTTCGGGCCGTGGCGGTGGTATGGGTGGTGGTGGTTTTATGCATGGCGGTTCGCAAAGTACTGCACAGGGATATAACAGGCCAAACTATTATGCTGATCTTGCAGTCCGTTATGAATTTATGAAAGAGAAACAAGCATCGATATCGGTTAACTGGAGCGATATATTCAAAACACGCCGAACTTATACCCATTCTGAATCTGCTTTTTTCATTCAGGATTCTTATCGCCGCAGAGATCCGCAGGTAGTTCGCTTAAATTTCAGTTGGCGTTTTGGAAAACTGGATATGAATTTATTCAAAAGAAAAAATAGCAGAACAGAAACAGAAGGAATGGAAGGTGGAATGAATTAATAATTCTTTTCTTTAATATCTTTTAACTTAAAAGTCCCGTATTCCGCGGGACTTTTTTTTTCGCCATCGCTTACCTGTATATTTGAAGCAGATATGCAGCAATTAAAATTTGCAATTATAGGGTGTGGTAAAATTTCTAACCGACATGCAGAGCAGGCAGCAAAGCTTGGCGTATTAGCAGGGGTATGTGATATTGTAAAAGAAAAAGTAGATGCTCTCGCTTCCACCTTCAATACAAAAGCATTTTATAATATCAATGATTTATTTGCTGAATTAAAATCAGTTGATAT
>JANLSA010000269.1:0-7197 GCA_031362085.1 Bacteroidota bacterium
TTATCAAAGTCAGCGTTATCATCGTCCAATTTATTTACTGCAAAAATCATAGGAGTTTTAAACTTTTCTGTGTACTCCCAAATAATATCGGTGCCCACTTCTACTCCAGCTATTGCATTTAATAACATGACACCTGTATCAGCTACCCGCAGTGCAGAAATTACTTCGCTTACAAAATCACTATAACCGGGTGTATCAAGAATATTTATTTTATATCCTCGCCATTTCGTGTGCATGAGTTTGCTAAAAATAGAATTACCACGTTCCTGTTCCAGTTCGTGGTAATCTCCTGTTGTATTTCTTTCGGCAATATTTCCTTTGCGGGTAATAATGCCTGCTTCGTAAAGCATGCATTCCGCCAATGATGTCTTACCGGAGCCAGCATGACCCAGCAAGACAATATTTTTTACATGTGAAGTATCAAATTCCGGCATAGTGTAAATTTTTAATTGTAAGCAATGTTGATGAAAAGCTAATTTGTTAATTCGTTTATTAGTTGATTCGTATCACAGTTTATCTGTTTTATTGTTTATGTAATAGTTTATCTGTTTAATTTGGGAATCCAATTAATTTATAAACTAATTAACCAATGAACTGACTTTAACTCGTTCGGCTCAAAAATTCATTAAACTCTTCACGCAATTCATTCAACGTTTGTTGAAGGTTTTCAAATTCATCATTCAGGCTTTCATGTTCTTCCAAAGTTTCCTCATACACCTGGCCAGCATTCGCAGAAGCTTCAAATTGAACTTTGCGGTCGTGTGTTTTGATTGTTTGCTTTAGATCGTGAATGTTGATGAGCTGAATGTGAAATTGATTGTGGAGATGTTCTACCTGTTCAAGTTGTTCTTTGGAGAGATTTTGTGAGGCTGCCATTTGAAGGCGGGTTTTGTCGTTTGTAAATTCTTCACGACCGGAACGCAATGCTTCTCTCCAAGTGTTGCATTCCGCGGCAAGCTGTGAGATGTCAACTGTAACCATGGGATTTAAATTTAAAAGATGAAGAAATAAAAGAACTTTTATTACTGCCATTCGCAGTTAGTTTCCCGTTGGGTGTGTAGTGGTTTTAGAAAGGATGATTGGCGTGGTAAAAGATGTAAGTAAGTTAAATCAGTTTTTTGGTAAAACAAATATTTTTTTCATGATTTTACTCACCAAAATATAAGGAATAAATAAAAATAGTGGGGTGGGTTTAATTTAATAAAAGGGGGTCATCTCAAAAATAAAATGAAATGCCCCTTTTTTCAGAAAAAAATAATTACTGCTTATTATTTATTGCTTTCGGATTGTAGTTTTTCTTCCTTTTACACTACCATTTCTCCCTCTAACCGTAGTTGTTTTTTTAGTATAGGTATTTCCACCGCGGCCTGTAACCGTGGTTTTTGTTCTTGTTACTCTGTAGTTGCCCACAGCCACAGAATGACGTGAACGTACAGCTAAAGATGTTGTTCTGAATGGCGTATAAATTCTATGAGCATGGATAACCCTATGTGTATGCACCACAACAAATGAATGATGATGTCTTAAATGATAGGGATGCCATACATGCCATGAAAGCGGACGCCAGGGCTTCCACCAAACAGGATAAGCATGCCAACGCCAGGGTGAAACCCAGGGTTTATATAAAGGTCCATACACAAACCGAACAGGAGACCATGACCATACATTTATAATAACTCTGTAATTTTTATACTCATAATTAGCATTGGGACCATTGCCTTGATTATCATCCAATTCATCTTCGTCTCCTCCATTGGGTTCTACGATTACCTGCTCTCCGTAAATATCTTCATCACCTATAATTTGTAAAACTGCAGTTGTGTCGCCTGTTTTTTCCAATTCGATAACAGCGATATCCTGATTTTCTGTTTCTGAAACAGGTATCTGTAAAATAAAAACATGCATATCTTTTTCCATCTTATCTACTACACGTATATAATCTATATCGCCGTCGCCATTAAGATCCAGATTATTTACATGATTGGATTCAGTGTTTAATTGCTTTTCAAAATCTTCAGGCGATAAGGCATTTTGAAATAATTGTAATGCACCTTGTAAACTGAAGTTATCGCCAGGCAATCCCGTCGAATCAATTCCTGATTCATTTTGTGCATTCAAATTAACTATACACACAAGGCTGGTAAAAATTGAAATAATCCGGCTGGTTATTTTCATGATTGATAATTTTTTAGATGAGACAAACAAAAAATTAAATAGTTTAGTCAAAATCAATTTATGCAATAGAAATAACTTTGTCGTAATTTATAACCATGTTATTTCACCTTTCCTGTACGAATGTAGTGAGTGAAAGTCCTGATTTTTCAATATCGTAACCCACCCTTTTCCAAAAAAAGCAAGTATGTATTAAACTTAAATACTTGAGGAAAGCTTATTTTTCATTTTGAGGGCTATTTTTATTTTGATAACTTGCCTGCCCAATTATCAATTTTGATTTCTCCAACTACCATACAACAAATCCTCAGCCGCATCGATATTATAGAGGTAATTGGTGGTTTTATTAAATTAAAAAAACGGGGTGTAAACTATTTAGGTCTTTGTCCTTTTCATAATGAGAAATCGCCATCCTTTACTGTGTCTCCGGCAAAAGAAATTTATAAATGTTTTGGATGTGGACGAAGTGGCAATACCATCAGCTTTTTAATGGAGCATGAAAAATACTCTTACTACGAATCATTAAAATGGCTAGCGACTAAATATGGTATTGAAATAGAAGAAACATTTGCATCGGATGAACAGAAGGAAATAAGACTTACGGCAGACAGTCTTTTTATTATCAACAATTTTGCGCAGCAATATTTTTCCAATCAACTTTTTGAAACGGAAGAAGGTCAAGACATTGGCTTAAGTTATTTTAAAGAAAGAGGATTCCGGGAAGATATTATTAAAAAATTTCAACTAGGTTATTCTCCTGAGCAACGGGATAGTTTTGCGAAAACAGCAATAGTGGCACAATACAACCCGGAACTTTTATTAAAAACCGGACTCGTTGTAGAACGAAATGAACAGTTGGTGGATAATTATCGTGGCAGAGTTATTTTTCCTATCCATAATTCAAGTGGTAAAGTGCTTGGCTTTGGTGCAAGAATACTTAAGACTACAGATAAAGCTCCAAAATATATTAACACACCGGAAAACGAAATTTATGTAAAAAGTAAATTACTCTATGGGTCCTATTTTGCAAGACAGGCAATTGATAAAGCGGATGAATGCTTATTAGTAGAAGGATACACTGATGTGGTTTCATTGTATCAGGCAGGAATTGAAAATGTGGTGGCAAGTGGCGGCACATCGTTAACAACTGACCAATTAAGATTAGTAAAAAAATATTCCAGAAATCTTACCATATTATATGATGGCGATGCTGCAGGTATAAAAGCTGCATTACGGGGTATGGATATGGCTTTGGAGGAGGGACTAAATGTAAAACTGGTATTAATTCCTGATGGCGAAGATCCGGACAGCTATGTAAATAAAGTAGGCGCCACAGTATTTAAAGAGTTTATTGAAAAAAATAAAAAAGATTTTATCATTTTTCAATTGGGTGTTGCCTTAAAAGATGCCGGAGCCGACTCTACAAAAAAATCGGAAGTTGTAAATGCAATTGCTGAAACAATTTCCCGGATTAATAAAGCTGAAGACTTTACCAAGCAGCAGGATTATATAAAGCAGTGTGCCGAAATTTTAAAGATTGATGAAGCCGGATTGCATGCATTGGTCAATAAATTTATCCGGAATAAAATTTCAACACAGGAAAAAAGATTACCCTTTGAAGAAGCAAAACATTTTGAAGAAAATTCGAAGTTAGCCGAAGCTACGGACTATGATGATAAAACATTTTCTTTACTTTTTAAAGATGAATTACAGGAACGTGAAGTGGCAAGGGTTTTATTGGAGCATGGCATAAAAAAATATAATGAAATAAAATCCGTAGCTGAGTATATGCTGGAAGAAATGGTGGACGATTCTTTAATTGATAATACAGATGTTATTAATTTATTACATACATATAAAAACCTGCTTAAACAGGAAACCGGAACGGTCAATAAATCTTTCTTTATTTACCATACCGACACAAAGCTCAGCACCCTGGCAGTTTCATTATTAAATATGCCGTATGACGAAAGCGAACATTGGAAAAGCGAATTCAGCCAGGCAACCGGTTATCAGAAAAGCCTGTTTGAAATGAGCTATGAAGATTTTAAAAAGGCTGTTGATCCGGAAAATGAAAAAGAGTTACAAAATTATTTAAAGACTGAAGAAGACATAACACATATAGAGGTAGATTCTGCTTTGAATTATCTAAAGCTTCGTAAGATTAAGAAGATGTTGCTCGAAAACCAGGCAGACCTTGAGAAACCACATTCGGAAGATGAAAGACAAATGCTGCATAGTACTCATGAACATTTAAAAAAAATGGAAACGGTAATCAGTAAAAAAATGGGAACTGTTATTTTACGATAATCCCTGCTTTTCAATCAACATGTCGCTATAAGAAATTTCAATTAAATCTTTTTCTGCAATTTCAAATTGCTTCATATAAAACTCACATTGTTTTTGCAATTCATCTTTTGTTAAATCACCGATTATATTTCCAGCTTCAATTTCCACAAAAGATCCAAGCCCTTCCACTTCATCAATATGAAATTTCACATTAGTAATATAATAAATTTCTCTTTTCTTTTTTACAACAACCTTTACACCATTTGCTTTTGATAAACTTTCTTTCAACCTATCCGGCTCCTGAATTTTGGTTAAAACAAAATTTGAACTTTTGGGTCCAGCCTGATTGTTGCGTTCATAATAAATTAAATTGTTTTCAATATTCCCTTCCCGAAGTTTTAATCTACCATTGTTCACATTAAAATAAGTATCCGTTTGTAAATCAGTTCCTTTGAATCGAGCATTATTTTCTAAAAGATATTTTCTGACTTTATCAGAGTTATTGCTAATTGCTTTTATTTCAATATTTAAATAAGTCATATCATTTTTTAAAAGTAAAATAAGAATTGCTGAAAATAAAAAAAGGTTTGCTGTTTTTAACAACAAACCTTTACAATATTTTTAATCTAATCAGACAGCGATCGCAGCACGGCTTTCTATAAAAATACCAGAGCTTTCAAAATCGCCTTTACCAAATCTTGTGGCTCTCCAAACATGATCTAATTCCACTTTGCAAATACATCCGTAACCCTCATCAGTCAGTTTATTCCAACTGCATTCGCGGTACAAATCTGTTACAATTTTGGAAGTAGCTTTTGGAAATGCAACCCAAAGTTTGGTTTCATCTTTTAAAGCAGGCATCACCTCTTTCAAAATACCGTTCAATTGATTTTCACTTACTGCAAACACCAGGGCAAAGTCAATCTTTCTGCTTTTGAGCAGTGGTGTTACGTTTTTTGCAAATGAAAGTTTACTAAACTGTTTTTCGATTGATGAGGGTAAGCCTTGAATTAAGAGATTTTTTTCTTCGGACAATTCTAATTTTTCAAAAAGTGTTTGTGACATATTGTGAAGAAATTTTAAAGGTTCCCTCAACTTAACCAGTAATAACGGCTCAATTGAGGAGTTTTCAAATCAAGGGGACTGCAAAGGTAACCCCAATTGCTTTACAGGCAAAGGCATTTTAAAAATAAAAAACCGCTTTTGATTGAAAAAGCGGTTTTTTTGATACTTATTTCAAATTATTTTACTGTCCCAATCGGTTTATAATATTTCATTGCTTCATCCATATATTTTTTTAATTCTTCAATCCGATGTCCTTCGGCGGGGTGTGTACTTAAAAACTCGGGTGGTTTCTGTCCGTTTTGTGATGCATTTTCCATTCTTTCCCAAAGTGCTATTGATTCCTGAGGATTGTAACCAGCCATTGCTGCCCAACGAATACCAAAACGATCAGCTTCTAATTCATGCTTTCGGGAAAAAGGAAGCATAACTCCAACAGCTGTTCCGGCACCATATGCTCCAAGAAAAAGATTTTGAGTTTCGGCTGGTTTATTTGCAACGGCGACTTGTAAAGCAACGCCACCCAATGATTGAACTAAACCCTGACTTATTCTTTCATTACCATGTTGAAAAATAGCATGAGATACTTCATGCCCCATAACAACGGCTAATGCTGCCTCATTTCGGGTAATTGGTAAAAGACCAGTGTAAACAACAATTTTGCCACCAGGCATACACCATGCATTCGCTGCTTTGTCTTCAACCAGATTGTATTCCCATTTAAAACCATCAAGTAAATCTTGTTTCCCGATTTCTGTATAGTATGTAGTAACAGCATTTGCAATTCGCTTCCCTACCCTTTTTACCATTTCAGCATCTTTATTTACAGTATTGCTTAATACTTTATTACTGGAAAGAAATTGCTGGTATTGTGTTGTTGCCATTGTTTGCAATTCAGATTCAGGGACTAATTTAAATTGCTTACGGCCTGTTACTGCATTTTTGGAACAAGCAATAATTGTTAATGGGATAAGTGCAAAAAGTAAAATTTTTTTGATCGTTGTGATGTGTTTATGTCAAGAAGTCAATGATTATACCAAACAGAAACGTTTGATAAAAATTTAACACCAGAAAATTAAGATTTTTTTTATGAGTATGTTAAAGACCAACTGTACAAGTAGAAAAATATTATCCCGATTGTTGGTTTTTTCTTTTTTGCCGGCGCCGGTCGCGGTGTTTTAAGATTGGCACTTTACTTTCCACCCCTTTTAAGATTCTTCCAATATTTTTTTGATGCGTCAATAAAACTAATAACGCAATAGCTACAGCAAAAATTCGATAAGTAGGATTATCCACATTGAAGATGACCAAAATAAAAATGGGGAATGCAACACTTGCTAATATAGAACTGAGTGAAACAAATCTTGTGAGATATAAGACAACACCAAAAATACCGACACATGAAATGGCTGTCCAAGGCGAAATACCAAGTACGATTCCAAATAATGTTGCCACGCCTTTACCACCTTTAAAATCTGCCCATATGGGAAATATATGGCCAAGTACTGCAGCCATACCCAAACCCAACTGCAGGTTTTGTAATTGAGTTTCTGAATCGAAATATTGGGGAAGAAGAAAAGCAAGTTTTACAGAGATAAATCCTTTTAACATATCAGCAATCATAACCCAGGTACCCCATCTGGGTCCTAATACACGAAAAACATTTGTTGCACC
>JANLSA010000286.1:0-1567 GCA_031362085.1 Bacteroidota bacterium
TGGTTTTTGCATAGCAACCACCTTCAAAATTAAAAATACCGTCTTCTGTCCAGCCATGTTCATCATCACCAATTAATTTTCTATTAGGGTCGGCACTTAATGTTGTTTTACCGGTTCCGCTTAATCCAAAAAAGATGGCTGTATCACCACCATCACCCATATTGGCACTGCAGTGCATACTCAGCACATTTTTTTCATGGGGCAAGATGTAATTAAGAATGGTAAAAATGCCTTTCTTGGTTTCACCGGTATATCCTGTTCCGGCAATTAAAATCATTTTATGTTTGAAAGAAACGATGGCGGCATTCGATTGGCGGGTGCCACATTCTTTTGCATCTAACTTTAATCCCGGGGCAGAAAGTATTTGCCAGTCGGGTTTAAAATTTTCTAATTCTTCTTCTGCAGGGCGAAGAAACATATTGTGAGCAAACAGATTGTTCCAGGGTTTTTCATTTACCACTCTTATATTTAATCTGTAACGGGGGTCGGCACAGGCATAGCAATCCCGTACCCACAGGTCTGGTAATTTACCGAGGTAGTCAATCACTCTTTTATAAATAATATCAAAATATTTAGCTTCAATCGGAATATTAAAATCATTCCAGTGGACAGAATTGGCAGTCGTTTCATCCTTTACTGTAAACTTATCTTTTGGCGACCGGCCGGTAAATTCACCAGTGCGGATAACCAATGCGCCACTGTCATTCAAAACGCCTTCGCCGATGCGTAAGCTGTCCTGAACAAGCTCCTCAGGTGATAATTGGTAATGAATATTTTCAGCAGATTTAAGCCCTAAACGTAAAAGATTCCTGGTGGGGATAGCAATAGTAGGTACTGACATATGAGCAATCACATTTGATGGAAGACCAAAGGTAAGCGACAAAGTTTTTTAATGCAAACAAGTGTTAGTATAAAAAACTAACCAGAAGCTAAATATTCGGCTAAATCGTTGATTGTTATCTATTCATGTCAATAAGTTTTGACGAATAATCAACATAAAATCCCAAACTTTGAAAATATTTCAATTCTTTTTCATTTATCAACTTTTGTGATGAATGATATTTGGCAGACAGCTTTGCTCGTTATCTTTAGTCGTAATATGCTTATTTGATTTTTATTAAAACCAACAAACCAGAAGCTTATGAAATATTTACCCCTCAACAAAGACATCTTCGTTGAAAACCGCAGGCGGTTTATCGGCCAGATGCAAAAAAACTCCATTGCCATTTTTGTAAGTAATGATGAAGTGTCGTCGAATGGCGATGCCATATATCACTTCAAGCAAAACAGTGATTTGTTCTGGTTGACTGGAGTAACGCAGGAAGACAGCATGGTTATTCTTTTTCCGGATAATCCCGACCCGAAATACCGTGAAGTATTGGTATTGGTTCGTCCTAATGAACTAAAAGAAAAATGGGATGGGAAAAGATTGCGGGTAAATGAAGCACAGGCAACCAGTGGTATCAAAACGATTGTGTGGTTAGATAGTTTAGATGGTTTATTGCAGCCATGGATTCACCTGGCAGATAATATTTATCTCGATAGTAACGAGAATGACAGAAAAGCG
>JANLSA010000309.1:0-3710 GCA_031362085.1 Bacteroidota bacterium
TGGAAATCTATCCATCGCATCAATTTGAGTTTGCAAGAAGAAATATAAATTATACAGTTACCAGTAAAAGAAAATTGTTGCAATTAGTTCAGGAAAACCATGTCTTTGGATGGGATGATCCGCGTATGCCAACAATTACCGGGTTACGCCGGCGTGGTTATACACCCGATAGTGTAAGAGAATTCTGTGACAGGATTGGTATTGCAAAAAGAGAGAATATTGTGGATGTTGGATTACTTGAGTTTTGTGTAAGAGAGCATTTGAATAAGATTGCATTGAGAAGAATGGTGGTGTTTGATCCGGTTCGGGTAGTAATCAGTAATTGGGAATTGGGAATTGGGAATTCGGAGACACTTCAAAGCGATAACAATCCTGAAGACCCCAATGGAGGAATGAGAGAACTTCCTTTTTCCAATGAAATTTTTATTGAAAGGAGTGATTTTATGGAAATCCCTTCTAAAAAATATTTTCGTTTAGCACCGGGGCAAATGGTGCGGTTAAAAAGTGCATACATAATAAAATGTGATGAAGTAATTAAAGATGCAGCAGGCAATTTAATTGAACTAAACTGTAGTTATATTCCTGAGAGTAAAAGTGGACATGATACATCGGGTATAAATGTGAAAGGCACACTTCATTGGGTAAATGCAGCAGATGCAGTAGAAGTAGAGGTGAGGGAGTATGACCGTTTATTTAAAGTGGATGATCCATCCAGTGAAGAAGGTGATTTTAAAGATTATATTAATCCAGATAGTTTGAAAGTGGTTAAGGCTTTTGCTGAGCCATCTATTAAAGATGCAAAGCTTTCAGACCGGTTTCAATTTATCCGAAAAGGCTATTATTGTTTAGATAAAGAGTCGACAGAAGAAAAATTTATATTTAACAGAACTGTGACTTTGAAAGATGGGTGGGTGAAAGAAACAAAGAAAAAATAATATTTATGAATAAAATAATTTAAGCGTCTTTTAAAGACGCTTTTTTTTTGAGAATTGGGATCCTTAATGGAAACATTATTAAAGTCAATTTGGCAACTGATTAATATCAGAAGCTTTTTTAGTTAGTTAGTTTAGTTTGGTTGAAAATTTACTAATATGAGTTATACAAACATATCCAGCCTTAACAGTTTGCCAACTGAAATTTTACGCGGACTTATTTTTTACAAAGAAGAAATTAAAATTCTGCAAGACAGACTTGAAGAAGTATCTTCAAAGAATAACAGTTTTGAAGCGAGACAGGGAATTGAACATTTTCAGAATCAGTTTATCATGCACCAGAATAATATTGATGAGCTAAAACATACTGTTAACCTCCTGGTAGAAAAAATGTCAAAAGATGCTATTCAGCATGGAGGACGAATTGAAAAAGAAAGTGTAGTTGAAGAAGAAAAAATAAATGATGAATTTGTGGGGCTGGAAAAAGTAATTAAAGATATGCGCCGGGAGTTCAACTTGTTTTTAACTAAATGGATGTAAGAAGAAGTAGCAAAATTTGAAGACATACTTTTATTACTGAACAGGCAGATTGCGTAAAAAGAAATCACGGATATTTCCGCCCATAATCATTTCTATTTGCGGCCGGGTAAATCCTTCTTTTTCCAAAGCAGAAACAATAAGCGGTAATCCCGTTACATCAAAATGAGCCTGAATAGCTCCGTCAAAATCTGATCCCAGAGCTACTTTGTCAACTCCAATTTTTTCAGCAACATATTTTATACTCTTTGCAGTAGCTGTTGCATCCGTACCACAAACAGCAGTTTCCCATAGCCCTATTCCAATCAAACCATTCCGCTTTCCAATTTCCAATATTTGTTCATCTGACAAATTTCTCCGGTTATTACACATGCCCCGCACTCCCGTATGAGAAACAAGCAAAGGACCGGTTGTTAAATGAAAAATGTCTTCAATTGTTTTAGGAGATGAATGTGCAAGATCAATGATGATGTGAAGGCTGTCCATTTTTTTTAGAAGCAGCTTACCTTTATCAGTTATACCCTCTTTTTTCATTCCGTGTGCTGAGCCGGCCCATTCATTATCAAAAAAATGTGCTAGCCCGATATAGCGAACACCGGCATCATAAAACTTCTGCAGGTTATTCATATCGTTATCCAGGCAATGAGCACCTTCAAGTCCCAGCATGCCTGCAGTAAGTTTTTTATTAGTCATACGATCATTAACAAACTGCTGTAATTCTTTTTGACTTGTAACAACCCGGAATTCATTATTTGATTTTTCGGCAAAACGATGTAAGTCGTTGCATTGATTTAATGCTCGTTTTGTAATATCAAACCATGTATCGTAGGGACGTAATTGAGCAAAACTTAACAGACCCACATTGTCTGTTTTGTCAGAATTTTCTTCAATGTTCATTCCTTTTGGCGTTTTGCTGACAATAGTAAAAACCTCCAGGGCCATATTTGCTTTTTGCATCTTGGGCAGATCAACATGACCATAGGCATGTTCTTTTAAAAAATTTCTGTTCCAGAGTAATGCATCACAATGCAGGTCGGCTATAAACGGAATAGAATCATACCAGGATACTTTTTGAATATTTACGGGTTTGTTGGTTACAGTATTTTTTGATTTATCAAAATACTCCGGAGCAAAATAAAAGAATCCAATAGCCGCGAGTAAAATGACGACTAAAAGGGCTTTGATAATTTTTCTGATCATGTAATAAAACTTTTTTATAGTTTTTTAATAAACAGGCGGTGGACCATCCGGCAAAATTGCTTTCCATCTTTCTGTACCTCTTCTTTTTTCAAAATCAGCTTTTACATCTTTACGCAGGTTTTCGTTTTCAAACATATCACACATGGTAGTGGCCAAAGCTTTTGCAGCAAACAACATTCCTTTGTGACCAATACTCATGCCACCACAGGCGACTACTACCCAGGAATGCCATGGTGATTTTGCTGGAGCAGTAGTAGCAATCATTCCAACTTCAGGTACAATCCAGCTTATATCACCAACATCTGAAGAACCACCATCCGGGTCAGTTTTAGTTTTTTCAATTGGCTTAATGCTTCCGTCAATTCCCAACTGTGCATTGCCATATTCCTTCATTATTTTATCAGCAAAATCATTTTCTTCTTTTGTGTAAGTAATTGGGCCAATCATCTCCATATTTGCCTGCATCGCCTTTGCTCCCGGTTCATTCACCAATATTTCATAAAGACCACTCATGGTATTTACTTTTACTGAAACACCAGCCATTAACCCAGCTCCTTTGGCAATATCTCTCATTCTGGTTTCTACATCGGCTACACCAGTACGTTTTGAATCCCTTATCCAGAGCCAAACACTTGCTGTATCAGGTATTACATTAGGCACATTGCCGGCAGATTTATATACATAGTGCATTCTCACACTTGGTTTCACATGCTCCCGTAAAAAATTAATACCTACATTAAACAGTTCGGCTGCATCTAATGCACTGCGTCCATTCCAGGGGTCAGCAGCAGCATGAGCACTCTTTCCTTTAAATTCAATCATATAATGTGTGACAGCCTGTGAGCTTTGCATATTTGCTTTATTCTCCGAATCCGGATGCCAGTCAAAACATATATCTACATCATTAAATAATCCTGCTTTAGCCATCCATACTTTTCCTTCTTTGTCTTCTTCTGCCGGTGTGCCATAAAATCGTACAGTGCCTTTTAATTTTCCTTCTGCAATTAATTCTTTAATGGCAACAGCTGCACCCAGGCTTCC
>JANLSA010000341.1:0-2656 GCA_031362085.1 Bacteroidota bacterium
AATTTTCCTGCCCGCAACCGCATTGTAGCAGGTATGAGTGATGCCGCCATTGTAATTGAAACGGGCATTAAAGGCGGAAGCATGATCACAGCAGAACTGGCCAATGGATATAACAAAGATGTGTTTGCTATTCCCGGAAAGGTAACGGACAATAAAAGTGCAGGCTGTAACTATCTTATTAAAAACAACAAAGCCATGCTGCTGACAGATGCACAGGAAATAATTGATGTAATGGGGTGGGAAGAGAAAATTAAAGGAAGCAAATTAAGAAAAAGTCAACGGGAAATATTTATTGAACTAACCAAGGAAGAAAAAATACTGGTGGACATTCTTAAAGAAAAAAAAGCCGTGCATATTGATGAGATCAATATAAAAAGTGGTTTAAGCAGCAGCACCGTGGCAGCCGCCATCCTTAACTTAGAATTACAAAATGTGATGTTATCTTTACCCGGTAAATTATACCGGCTGGCCTGATTTTTCCCGGACAGCAAAACCTTCACTTTTGTTGTCTTTGTATTTAATAAAAAAAATCTCTTGTGTTGGCCATGAAACTGCTGTTTAAATCAAGAATTTTACCGGTAATTGGCTGCATGATATTGTATGCCGGGGCGGCATTTTCACAGTGTACAACACCTGGTCAAACTCCCTCTACTGCTTTTCCTGTTTGTGGTACCACAGTTTTTCAACAAACAATAGTTCCATTATGTATCAATAATTCTAACCTTCCTGTTCCGGGTTGTGGTTCGGGTTATCCGGACAGAAATCCTTTTTATTATAAGTTTACTTGTTTTGTTTCCGGCTCTTTGGGGTTTACCATTAATCCTCTTGCAGCCAATGAAGATTATGATTGGCAACTATTTGATATTACCGGAAGAAATCCCAATGATATTTTTACAGACATTTCATTAGTTGTTGCTGCAAATTGGTCTGGCACTTATGGTTCAACGGGTGCATCATCTACAGGGATAAGCGGCATCCAGTGTGGCTCTGATCCAGCTGCTGGCCTTCCAACTTTTGCCCAAATGCCAACCCTGATTGCAGGCCATGAATATATTTTAATGATAAGCCATTTTACCGACACACAGAGTGGTTATGACCTGTCTTTCGGAGGCGGCACTGCTGTTATCACCGATCCAAAAATACCTGCCCTGGTAAGTGTAACGCCTGATTGCAACGGCCAGGTACTTACCCTTAAGCTCAATAAAAACATAAGATGCAGCAGTCTTTCCGCCAATGGGAGTGAGTTCAGTATTATGCCTGGCGGAATAGCTGCAACCGGAGCCAGCACCACTACCTGCTCCCCGGGTTTTGATTTTGATGAGGTGATTATTACATTGGCCGCAGCATTAACAAGTGGTACACATCAACTCGTTATTAATAATGGCAGCGATGGAAATACGCTGTTAGATATATGCGGAAACATTATCCCTGCAGGGCAATCAATTTCTTTTGATTATTTTATTCCACAACCCATCGTGGCCGACAGTATTGGCAAAGCCCCCTGCACACCTGACTCTATTCTAATTTATTATCCCAAAAAAATTAAGTGCTCCAGCATTACATCATCCGGCAGCGATTTTTCAGTAAGCGGCCCCACTCCTGTCACTGTTATTGGCGCAGCAGGCAACTGTGTAAATGATGAAACTAATTATATCATTATAAAGCTGGGATCACCAATTTATACCAAAGGAACTTATACCGTTTCCATTCAGCCCGGTATTGATGGCAGTCCTATTTTTGATGTATGCGGACAGCCTATACTACCGCAATCACTTGTTTTTATAACTGCGGATACCGTATCAGCCCTGTTTACTTATGCCTCCAGGTTAGGTTGCCAGAGAGATACATTGACATTTTCGCATGACGGGGCACATGACGTCAATAACTGGAACTGGATATTTAATAATGCTGCTCCTGTTACTACACGAACACATACTATTATTTTTCCTGCAGCAAGCACCAACGATGTGCAGCTTACAGTAAGCAATGGGGTATGC
This sequence comes from Bacteroidota bacterium, assembly GCA_031362085.1. GTDB lineage: Bacteria > Bacteroidota > Bacteroidia > Chitinophagales > Chitinophagaceae > VBAR01. Next base: position 1,998 of record JANLSA010000341.1, read on the forward strand.
ACTGACACTGCTTCGGTGCAAATTGTTCTGGATAATGAAGTGAAAGCTTCTTTTACCATGACGGATATAATTTGCCCGGAAGATCAATTGGCCGTAATCAATACCAGCACCGGAATAATAGATGCCTGGCGATGGAACTTTGATGTTATTGCAACCAGTACATTAAAAGATCCGCCTCCTTTTTTATTCCCCACTATTAATAAAGAAGCCTACTACACGGTAAAGCTGGTGGCTTTTAATAATACATTAAACTGCAGGGACAGTGCCCGGAGAACACTCACCGTTCTGGATCATTGTTTCATTGATGTCCCCACGGCCTTTACTCCCAACAACGACGGACTCAATGATTATTTCTGGCCGCATAATGCACTGAAAGCTGACAATTATGAATTCAAAGTATTTAACCGATGGGGGCAATTAGTATTTGCCACCCGTGACTGGAAGCAGAAATGGGATGGCCGCATCAATGGCGCCGTGCAAACAACAGGTGTATTTGCCTGGATGCTCAGCTACACCCACCGGGATACGAGGCAGCAAGTTTTTAGAAAAGGAACGGTGACGCTGATACGTTAAGAATTTCATTTTGCAAAAACTTCAACACAGAGAAGTGTCTCAAATCAAGATTACGCAATGGCTGTCTTGTTGGATAGCAAAGGCCG
>JANLSA010000342.1:0-6429 GCA_031362085.1 Bacteroidota bacterium
AAAGTATGTATCGTTTTATAAGGCACTTTTCTAAAACCCTGACGAATGAATTTTAAAGAGAATCCTAAAAACAAACCATCGTCGGAATTAAAATTGAGGGAAACAAACGGTATTGTCTGATTGTATTTATATCCCAAACGGTCAAAACTATTTACAGAAGTATCATTTGAAATTTTATTTTTAAACCCGCCTGTTACTTTATTATTTTCACCGGCCGAGTCATATATAATTCCACCTTTACCGCCACCCTTGTTTTCAAAATTATCATCTCCGATGCCACCAATCATTCTTATTTTTATTTTATCGCTGTTGCCATTTGTAACAAATTTATCTTCTCCACCAAAGCCATAAAGCCTCAACTCTTTTGTTTCTTGGCTACCAAATGATCTTTCATACATTTTTATAGACTGTTCTCCTTCTTTTGTTATTTTATATACAGTCAGTTGTACAGAGTTATCACTGCTATTATTTATTTCAAACAGTTCTTTCTTATCGCTGCCGGTTATGCTTACCACCTCTGCAAGAAAATGGTAATACTGCATAACTTCATCTACTATATACTTACGGCGGTCTTTTAAATTTGCTAAAATTTTATCGCCGGAAATGCTTCTTATTTCTTTTGGCTGCTGTGCAATAGCATCTTCTAGAACAGCATCTGTCATTTGTGATTTGAATTTTTCCGCAGCATCTTTCCATTGCTGTTCGCTCAAACCATTTAAAAAGAAACGGTCCAGGTTACGGGCTGCAAAATTGAACCGGTTTATATTTTTTGCTTTTGCATTAAAACCCTGTAATTGGGGAACCAACCATGGCCATTTTATTATACCGGGTATTAAACCTTGATTTATAAAAAAAGCCTGATCTCTGTCTCTGGGTATAGGATAATAAGTTTTTCCTTTGCCATTATCTATTGCTCCCCACTGCCATTGATCTTCGTGGCGATCCAAATCCATGACAAACATATCCAGAATTCTTGCACGGAGTAATGCCAACTGATCAACCATATTATCATTATCATCTTTTAATTTATCAACTACTTCATCTGTATCAAATCCTTTTTCAACTGATTCAGGTAAACGCTCCTCCAACCAGGCAAGCATGTTTTTAAAATCTTCGCGGTATTCGCCAAGCAGCGGATCATCTGGTATATAAACCAACTTTACTTTTAGATAAGGTACACCAGCTGCTTCCGCAATAGAAGGAATGGATAATGCAGAATAAGGATAAGAAGCCGATACACCGTCCTGCACGAGATCAGCTGCAGCTTCACTTTCAAAGCCAGGTGGCAAGGTTTTATTGGTAATAAATTTTTGAATTGAGCGGATTGAATACTCCTTACCCTTGCTATCTTCAAGTCTCAATGATTTAGTTTGCTTACCTCCGCCACGTTTTGTAGGCTTCAACCCACCTTTTTCTGTTGCAAGATTAAGTACAGGAACAGTGACCGGAGTTTTCCATTCTGTCCTGTAATTAGACCCCATCCAGAATTTTTTTGAACTGTTTGTTTTAAACTTATCGGAGCCAACAGATGTTGCCGATTCATTTACCTGTGCTTTAATTTCTATCCCAGAAATTAATAAAGTAATTAGACAAAGAAGTAGCAGTCTCATGATGGTTGGTTTTCAGTTGAAAAAATCGGTTGATAATTTAATTTGAAAAGATACGATATTTAGAAAAACAGCCAAATATTAAATCTTTGAATTCATTTCAGGATATTTTATTTCACGTCATGTACAATGCCAGAATCCAAGGGTTATGTATAAAGTTTATTTCATCAATTTTATTTTAAGTAATTTTAAGTTTATTAATTCTGAAAATAGACCGGTATATATGACGAAAAAAATCTCCGTTGTTCTTGTTTTTATTCTTTGTTTCAGTTTTTACATCAGTGCACAGAAAGATACAATTACACAGCGCATAATTTTAATAGGTGATGGTGGCAGCCTTATAAAAGGAAGACACCCTGTGACAGATGCTGTAAAAAGACTTATTACACTTGATAAAAAAACCACAATTCTTTATTTAGGCGATAACATTTACCCGGCAGGTTTGCAGGATGAGGAACTCTATAATTATAATGATGGAAAAGCAGCGCTTGATTCACAATTAGCACTGGCAGACAATACCGACGCAAATATTATTTTGATTCCGGGTAATCATGATTGGGATAATGCAAAGCGTTCTGGTTTTGAGGGTGTGATTCGTGAACAGAATTATGTTGATTATTATTCGGGTAAAAAAAATGCAGAATTTTATCCGAAAGATGGGTGCCCCGGCCCGGTAGAAATAGCTTTAAGTAATGATGTTACATTGGTGATATTTGACAGCCAGTGGTGGCTTCATCTTTACGATAAACCCGGAATAGAATCTGATTGTGACTGTAAAAATGAAGATGAGATTTTAGGCCAACTGCAGGATATACTCAACCGTAACCTGAAAAAATTAGTTGTATTTGCCTGTCATCATCCCTTTAAAAGTAATGGAATCCATGGTGGCAATTACGCCCTGAAGCAACATATATTTCCATTAACAGATATGATATCAAAGGCATATATCCCAATGCCCGTTATCGGCTCCATCTATCCAATTGCAAGAAGTGTTTTTGGAACACCCCAGGATTTGCCACATCCGAATTACCAGAATATGATTAATAAGATTTCGGCTGTTGCCAAAACACATCCAAACCTTGTATTTGTAGCGGGGCATGAACATAATCTTCAACTGATACAAGACAGTAGTTTCAGCTATATAATTAGTGGCGGAGGTTGTAAATCAAGCCGGGTTTCCAAAACTAAAAAAAGCCCTTTTGTTGCCGATTCACCGGGATTTGTAGTACTTGAGGTGTCAATAAATAAAAATCTTACTTCCACTTTTTATACTGTTACTCCTGGTGCTACTTTTGGTGCAGACTCCGTAAAAAGAGCATTTAATACCTCTTTATTAAATTTCTCTGTTATACCAGAACCAAAACAGGATTCAACCGCAAGGGTAGTAAAACCAGGTATACAATTTAAAGACACAGTAAATATTTCAGCAAGTGACAAATACCCGTTGTTACATGGACTTAAAAAATATGTTATTGGCCAAAACTACAGACCTGAATGGAACACGGTTGTAAATATGAAGGTGTTTGATTTAAGAAAAGTAAAAGGTGGACTAAAAGTTACCGGTATTGGTGGTGGTAAGCAAACAAAATCATTAAAACTCCAGGATAAAAACGGTAAACAATGGGTATTGCGTTCTGTAGACAAAAGCCCGACTAAAGCGCTGCCAGAAAATTTCAGAGGATCGATAGCACAGGATCTTGTTCAGGAATTTAATTCAGCTGCTAATCCTTACGCGGCTCTTACTATTCCAACCTTGGCTAAGGCATTGAATATTGTTGCCCCAACGCCAGAATTATATTTTGTGCCTGATGATCCTGATTTAGGTTTTTACCAGAAGTTATTTGCAAACACAGTATGTATGCTGGAGGAGACGGATGTAACATCTGATGGGTCGGATACAAAAAGTACCGGGAAAATATTTGCAAAAATGCTGGATGATAATGATCACAGGGCTGATCAGTTTGCTGTTTTGAAGGCAAGACTCTTAGACATTCTGATAGGAGATTTTGATCGCCATTTCGATCAATGGAAATGGGCCACCGCCGATACCGGAAAAGGAAAATTATATTATCCTATACCGAAAGACAGAGATCAGGCATATTTTTTTTCCAATGGAAAGTTATTAAAAATGGTTGGCAAAAGATTAATGCCTTTTCTATCAGGTTTTAAAAACAAAATAGATAATGTAGAATGGCTGGGTTTTTCTGCAAGAGATTTTGACCGGTTATTTCTTACCGATTTAGATCGTGAAGAATGGTATAAGACGGTTATTGAGTTTCAACAAACCCTTACAGATGATATAATCCGTAAAGCCATTAAAAAATTACCATCTGAAGTTTATCCCATTAATGGCGAAACGCTTATTAAAAAATTAATAAGCCGTCGTGATATGCTGGCAGAAGCGGCTATGAAATACTACCGTTTTATTTCAAGAAAGGTGTATGTACTGGGCAGCAATAAGAAAGAATATTTTAAGGTAAGTATGCATGATGATAGCCTGCATGTAAAAGTATATGCAAGAGAAGCCGGAAATGATACAAGCTTTGTGATGTATGAAAGAAAATTCAATCCGGTAACTACGCATGAGCTTCAGTTATTCGGATTGAACGGAAATGATTTGTTCGATATAGACGAAAATGTAAGAACAAAAATTAAAATCCGCATCATTGGCGGCAAAGGCAATGATACGTTTGATATAAAAGGAAATTCTCCAACTTTGCTATATGATATAAAAAGAGAAGGCAATAATATCAGGCATAAGGGTAAAAAAACAAAGAGCCGATTTTCAATAGATCCCCCCGTAAATACTAACAGTTTTACAGGATTTAAATATAATAAGAGCAAGTTTCCGAAGATATTGCTAGGGGCAAATACAGAGGAGGGCTTGGTTGCTGGTATCGGATTTACAAGAACTACATATGGCTTTAGGAATTTACCCTATGCAACCAACCAGGAATTTTCTGCATTGTATTCAGTTTCTCATGCTGCATACCACCTTAATTATTTCGGAGAGTTTAATCATATAACACGAAACACTGATTTGGTGATGAAAGGCGAATTGCAATCACCTTCTTTAAATTTTTTCTTTGGATTGGGTAATAACACAAAACTTACTCAACCCGTGTCCAGCGGTTTTTACCGGGCACGTTACAGGGCGTTGGAACTTCAGGCCATGCTACGCAAACGCTATTCTGATAAATTTCATTTTTCAATGGGCCCGTATTTTTATCAGTACCTGGGAAAATATCAGAAGAACAATGATAAAGTGTTAGGGAAACCTTCATTATTGGGGCTTGATTCCTCAGATATATTCAGTAAAAAAACTTATTTCGGTGGAAAAGCAATACTATTAGTTGATAATAGAAATAATGATTTTTTCCCAACACGTGGTGTTTACTGGAATACCGAATTAGTTTCTGCAGCCGGCATCGGTAGCGGGAGTAATACGATTACTCGACTTTCTTCTGATATGAGAGTGTATGCAAGTATGAGCGATCCTGCAACTGTAGTCGCTTCATTAAGTTTAGGAGGTGGCCGTATTTACAGTAAAAATTTTGAATACTTCCAGGCATTAAGTATTGGTGCGGATCAAAACCTGCATGGGTTTAGAAAAAACAGGTATATGGGCCAGTCCAGTTTGTATGGAAGCCTGGAACTGAAAGTAAAATTATTTGAAATAAAATCTTATATACTTCCCGGTCCGTTTGGCCTTACTGGCTTTTACGATATTGGCCGTGTATGGATGAAGAATGAAATTTCAAAAAAATGGCACAGTGCTTTTGGTGGTGGCTTTTATTTTTTACCATTCAATGCATTTACCGTTACTGCTTCTGCAGGATTTTCTGCGGGTGAACGAATTTTTAATTTCAGTCTTGGCACGAAAGTGAATCTTACTTATTAAGCATGACGGTAAAACAAGGTTTTAAAAACCAGTGTGGCAGGTATATAAGCATCAAATAAAAAGACAAACCATGAACCCTGACCATATCATACTACCACGCCGCTCTGCAGTAAAAAAAAGAGAACTAAAACTTATTTTAACTATAGCTATTGCGTGGACCGTTATTGATTTTTTAATTTTCATCGTCCGGTTTTCAACGAATACCTATACTTCTAAATATGAGACTACCGATACCGGCGCACTCAAAACAATTTTACTACGTGAGCTGAATGTTTTTATTTTCAGCCTTATCATCGGTTATTTTTTAATAGCCATTTTAAAAAATTTTTTGCATAACAAACCACCCTGGCTAAATCTTGCCATAAAAACAGTGCTGCTTGTTGTGGTGGCAATCGTCATGAATTTTTTTATATACTTCACATATAGTTTACTGATAGAACAACGTCCGGTTGCAGAGTCTTTCACAAAATTTATTGAAAATACATTTCGTGAAAACTGGTTGCTGGAAAAAATGCCGGAATGGGTTTTATTATTTATACTCACCCAGCTTGCACTGGAAATCAATCATAATTATTCTTCCGGTGTTTTTTTAAATATAATTGTCGGCAGGTATCTTAAACCAACTGATGAAAAACGAATCCTCATGTTTATTGATTTAAAAAACTCAACACCTATTGCAGAGAAACTTGGGCATAAAGAATATTTTAAATTTATACGTGATGTGATTTATTGTATGGCTGCCGGCATTACAGAGTATGATGGCCGTGTTTACCAGTATGTAGGAGATGAAATTGTGGCCTGGTGGCCGAATACTTCCGCCGATGCAAGAAATTGTGTCAATTCACTTTTTGCAGCCAGAAAAATACTACAGCACAATGGCGAACATTTTAAACGGAGTTATGATACAATACCCGAATATAA